>CAZAXU010000047.1:0-14201 GCA_964489245.1 uncultured Flavobacteriaceae bacterium | reverse complement strand
ACACCTTCTGTTTGAAAAGAAGAATCATATTTTTAAATCCGTATCTTTGAAACATGAAAGAAAAATCTTTTTACGATAAGGTTATTGATGTTGTAAAAGCCATTCCCTACGGAAAAATCACAACCTATGGAGCCATTGCTGCATATCTCGGAAACAAACGCAGTTCAAGAATGGTAGGCTGGGTTTTGAATAGACAAAAGAACAATTCAAATATTCCCGCACATCGTGTTGTAAACAGAAATGGTTTGCTCACCGGAAAATTTCACTTTCAAGGTAGCAATCTGATGCAAGAACTTTTGGAAAATGAAGGAATTGAGGTGAAAAACAATCAAATTGTGAAAATGGAACGTTATTTTTGGAATCCTGAACTATAAAACTCCTTATCTTTGTACGTCTCTGATATAGGTTGACCGTTTTTATAAACTATTTATGAATACAAGCATTAGAAAAAAATACATTTTATTTTGACCCTAAGCAAAAATTGTGACAAAATACGATGATGTGACAAAACATAACAAATTGAATAACAATAAAATATAAACATATGAAAATAGCTATCGGAAATGACCACGCCGGCACACAGTATAAATTTGCCATTATTGAAAAACTGGAAAATCTAGGACACAAAGTGATCAATTTCGGAACAGATACAGACGATAGTGTAGATTATCCGGATCATATTCACCCCGTGGCTGCTGCCGTAGAAAACGGAGATGCAAACATGGGTATTATTCTGTGTGGCAGCGGTAACGGGGCATCCATCACAGCCAACAAACACCAAGCTATTCGTGCCGCGCTTTGCTGGAATAAAGAGTTAGTGGAACTGGCTAGAAAGCACAACGATGCTAATATTTTAGGACTGCCGGCTCGGTTCATCTCGGAAAATCAGGCTTTGGAATTTGTCAATGTTTTTCTAAACACAGGTTTCGAAGGGGGAAGACATAAAAATAGAATTAAAAAAATTCCGCTGAAATAAATTTTATAACGGATTGATAACAACCAGTCTGGGCTCGGTGAATTCTTCCATCACATAACGCACGCCTTCTCTGCCTATTCCCGAATCTTTTACGCCGCCATAGGGCATGGAATCTATTCTGAATCCCGGTGCATCATTGATTATCACACCGCCAACATCCAATTCATTTTGTGCCTTGAAAATATGTTGAACTCTATTGGTGAAAACACCTGCCTGCAAACCATAACGAGAATCGTTTACCAACTCAATTCCTCGGGCAAAAGATTCTATTTTCTCAATAACCACCACCGGAGCAAAAGCTTCTTCAGTGTTTACTTTCACATTTTGCGTTGTATTGGTCAGGATTGTGGGAGCAAAAATGTTTGCTTTTTCATCCAAAATTTGTCCTCCGCATAAAATTTGTCCTCCTTTTTCAACCGCCTCATCAACCCATTGTTTAATTCTGAACAAATCTTGACGGGAAATCATGCTGCTGTTGATCACCTCCTCATCCATCAGGTCTCCTGACTTCACTTTTTTTGTTTCTTTGATAAAGTGTTTTATAAATTCATCAAAAACATTTTCCAAGACATAGATTCTTTGTGTGGAAATGCAAATTTGTCCGGCGTTCAAAAAACTGCCGTAAACCAATTTTCTGGCGGCACGTTGCAAATTGACACTTTCATCTACAATCGCTGCTGCATTTCCTCCCATTTCCAATAATACTTTCTTTTTCCCTGCAATTTTGTTCAACATCCAACCCACTTTATCGCTTCCTGTGAAAGATAAGATTTTCAGCCTGTCATCTTCAATTAATTTTTGTGCATTTTCATTGTTTGTCATCAAAATATTTACGGCACCCTGCGGCAAATCCGTTTGTTCCAAAAGCTTGGCAAAAGCCAAGAGTGTCAATGGAGCTTGTGGTGCAGGTTTTAGAATAATGCTGCAACCGGTTGCAATGGCGGGAATCAATTTATGAAGTGCTAAATTCAGCGGAAAATTAAAGGGCGTAATGCCAACAATCGGTCCAATCGGGACGCGTAGCGTATAAGCCAGTTTCCCTGTGCCATTCAAATAATCCATCGGGATTTGTTTTCCTGAAAAACTAAAAATTTCTCTGATTCCTGTCCTGAGATTATCAAGTGCTCTACTAACTTCACTGCGCGCATAACTGATAGGTTTTCCGCCCTCTGCAGCGATTAATCGGGCAAATTCTTCTGCTTGTTCTTCCAGTTTTATATATAAATTTTCTAAAATATTTGCTCTTTTTTCTGCAGAATAATTTTTAAAAATCTCAAAAGCCTTAACAGATGCTTGAATGGCATTCTCTACTTGCCGACTATTCGCCAAAGAAATTTCGGCTAACAATTCTTGAGAATATTTATGAAATACTTTTAGTCTATCATCGGAGGAATGCCATGTTCCATTGATATAATTATCTTGTATAATAAGCTTTTTATCATCCATAAGATTGAATTTTTCGTAAAGTTAATAAATCTTGATAGAATAAAAATTGATTTTTGATTGGCTCTTTTGTCATAGGCTGAACGCTATGGTTGCCACACTCACTTGAGCTTGCGGAATTTTTAACAATTCTTCCGTACAAGCCTCAAGCGTGGCACCGGTTGTCATCATATCATCCAATAAAAGAAAATGTTTTTCGTGATATTGATTGTCCGGGCTTACAGCAAAAGCTCGGTCTACATTTAGACGTCTTTGATAACTTGTTTTTTTGGTCTGTGTTGTTGTGTTCACCACTCGTGTCAAAACATTTTCGTTATAGGGAATTTTTAGAATTTCACTCATGGCGCTTCCAAATTTTGTAAGTTGATTATATCCTCTTTTTTTTATTTTTTTCGGATGTAGCGGAACCGGAATAATATAATCAATCTTGCTCACAAAAGGAGACTCTTTAATTTTATATGCTAATATCTCACCGAATAAACTACCAATTTCCTGTTGATTTTGATATTTAAGTTGATGAATCAGCTCTTGTACGTTTCCTTCTTTATTGAAAAACAGCAACGAGGTTGCTGCCTCAATCGGAACAATTGCCGACAGCGTTTCATAAACCGGATTATCTTTTGTCAGGTCAAAATTTGTAAAAGGCAAATCGCTCAGGCAATTATGACAAATTGTGTTTTCATCTTTGAGTAAAATTTCATGACAAGACAAACAGACCTTGGGAAAAAACAGATTGATAAAATCATTTATCATATTTTTCATCACAAAAAAGGGGTCGCTTATAAAAGCCACCCCGAAATAGTTAATTATTATATTCTACTGAAAAATATATTATTCTTCGTTCTTAAGCGTTAGTGCCGCCATAATCTTTTCTTCCAATTCTTCCATCAATTCGGGGTTATCTTTGATAATGTTTTTCACGGCATCTCTTCCTTGTCCGAGCTTGGTGTCATCATAGCTGAACCATGAACCGCTTTTTTTGATAATATCCAAATCTACGCCTAAATCCAAGATCTCTCCTACTCTTGAAATTCCTTCGCCATACATAATATCAAATTCTGTGGTTCTGAATGGAGGTGCTACTTTATTTTTTACAACCTTCAGTCTGGTTTTGTTTCCCATCAACTGACCTTGCGCATCTTTAATCGGGGTCGATTTTCTTACATCTAACCTAACAGATGCATAAAATTTCAAGGCGTTCCCTCCGGTTGTTGTCTCCGGATTTCCAAATACTATACCGATTTTCTCTCTTAATTGATTGATAAAAATAACGGTTGAATTGGTTTTGGAAATTGAGGCGGTCAATTTTCTTAATGCTTGAGACATCAGGCGTGCATGAAGTCCCATTTTCGAGTCGCCCATTTCTCCTTCAATTTCACTTTTAGGTGTCAATGCAGCAACAGAGTCGACTACAATAATGTCAATAGCTCCTGAACGAATCAGGTTATCAACGATTTCCAAGGCTTGTTCTCCATAATCAGGTTGAGAAATAATCAAGTTTTCAATATCTATTCCCAAATTTTTTGCATAAAATCTGTCAAAAGCATGTTCTGCATCGATAAACGCCGCTATTCCTCCTTTTTTTTGTGCTTCGGCAATGGCATGAAGAGCTAATGTTGTTTTTCCGGAAGACTCCGGTCCATAAATTTCCACCACTCTGCCTCTAGGATATCCTCCCACACCTAAAGCCAAATCCAGACCGATAGATCCTGAGGGAATCACATCAATCTCACCTACGGGTTCGTCACCTAAAGCCATAACCGTTCCTTTTCCATAAGTCTTGTCCAGTTTATCCAAAGTTAATTTAAGTGCTTTCAGTTTAGCTTCTTTTTCTGCTTGCTGCTGTTTATCCAAATCTTTTTTTGCCATAATTGTTTTTTATACTGTTAGAATATCTTGCTCTTTCTTTTCTAGTCTTTCTTCAACTTTTTTGATATAATCATCTGTCATTTTCTGAATTTTGTCATGTGCCATTTTTTCCATATCCTCGGAAATATCACCGTCTTTCTCCATTTTTTTTATATCGTTATTGGCATCTTTCCTGACGTTTCTAATCGCCACCCTTGCAAGTTCTGCCTCTTCTTTTGCGTGTTTGACTAATTCTTTTCTTCGTTCTTCTGTCAGAACGGGAATATTGATGATAATTTGTTCTCCGTTGTTCATCGGGTTGAAACCTAAATTGGCGTTGATAATTTCTCGCTCGATAACAGACAACATATTTTTTTCCCAAGGTTGAATGGCTATGGTTCTGGCATCACGAATACCCACATTTGCCACCTGAGAAAGCGGTGTCGGAGTGCCATAATAATCAACCGTCACTCCGGAAAGCATTTGAGGAGAGGCTTTTCCTGCCCTAATCCCTTTCAGCTCGTGTTCTAAGTGCGCAATACTTTTTTCCATATGTTCCTGCGCTTCTTCATATATAAAATTTAATTCTTCATTCATATTACTCAAATTTTAATATTCAAACGGAAATATAAAAATAAATGTGTTTATCTGCAAATTTATTTGTCTGTTGTTACTCAACAATTGTTCCAATATTTTCTCCTTTAACTACTTTGAACAAGTTTCTTTTTTTATTCATATCAAAAACGATGATAGGCAATTTATTGTCTTTACTTAAAGCAAAGGCTGTTGCATCCATAATTTTTAATTCTTTTTGTAATACTTCTTCATAAGAAATTCTATCATATTTCCTTGCCTTGGAAACTTTTTCGGGATCAGCATCATAAATACCATCCACTCTGGTGCCTTTTAAAATGACATCCGCTTGAATTTCCAAAGCTCTTAAAACAGCTCCGGTATCTGTGGTGAAGAAAGGGTTTCCGGTTCCTCCACTAAAAATTACATATTGCTTGTTTTCCAGCAATTGAATGGCTTTTTCAGGATTGACTTCATCTGCAATTTTATCTACTTTCAAACCGCTGAGAAGCGCTGTGGGAACATCATTTTTTTTGAGTGTACCCTGCAAAGCCATTCCATTGATAATTGTTGCCAACATGCCCATAAAATCACCCCGTGTTCTTCCCATGATTTTTCCTGCATCGGACAGACCTCTGAAAATATTGCCGCCACCAATAACAATGCCTACTTCTACGCCTGCTTGATACAATTCCTTAATTTCACCCGCAAATTCCTCTACCTTTTCAGGATCGATTCCATAGTCTTTGTTTCCCATTAAAGATTCTCCGCTAAGTTTCAATAGTATTCTTTTATATTTCATCGTTTGATAATTTAGAATAAACGAAAATATGAATTTTTATTGATATTTTTGTCTTAATTTTACGATTAAATTCTGGTTATGAGAAAAATTTTTATCATCATATCTTTTTTTATCATTAATTTTCTTTCTGCACAGGTCAAGAATGCCCAAATCGATTCCATTTATAAACCTGATATTTATTATCTGGAGGATCAAATCTATTTTGGCATTTCATACGTAGCGTTGGTGGATCTACCGGAAAATATCAAACAAAATGGCTTTTCTAATGCTATTAAATTCGGGTATATCAGAGATATCCCTATCAATAAAAGGCGTAATATCGGTTTTGGTTTGGGGGTTGGATACGGACGAGATGAATATTTTCAAAATCTGAGAATCAGCACTGACGAAAGTAGTGCAGAACCGGTTTATGAGATTTTGGGAACCGGCTATAAAAGCAATTCTTTAATTTTAAACAAAGTTGAAATTCCTTTTGAAATTCGTGTTCGAGGGAGCAACCCTGAAAAATTTGCTTTTTGGCGTCTATATGCCGGAGTGACTTTTGCTTATGTTTATGCAAGCACATCGGAATATTATTCAAACAAAATACATGTTCAGTATAAAGACCTGAAACTAATTAATCCTTGGCAATATGGTGTCAGTCTGTCTTTAGGATACGGGAAATGGAATTTTAATTATTACTACGGAATCTCAGATATCATCAAGGATGGAATTGAAGTAAGTGGAAAATCCGTTAAAATGAAAGAGCAGCGTTTTGGAATTATTTTTTATTTTCTATAAATCACCACCCAACATAAAAATCAAGGAAAAAGATAGAAACTGCATTAAAATTCCGACGACCAAACCCGTGGCAACCTCTTGACTGCTGTGCGCTTTCAGATATAGCCTGGCCGCAATGCTTATGCTGGAAACAACAATCAATCCGGAAAGAAAAAACAGAATATTAATTTTTGTATAATAGCTCCAAATTATGAAAAAAGCTGTTATTCCTCCCATTGCCATAGCATGAATACTGGGTTTTTTATTGAAATAATTGAAAAGAACAAGCGTGGCAATAGATAGAAAAATGCCTAGAAAAAACGGTATGAGTTCAATATATTGATGATAGGCTGAAACTTTTTTAAAGATAATGTAATAAACTCCCGCCATAATAATGGAAAAATATAGTCTCCCTTTTATATTTTTCATGTCTAAACTAGAGATTATCTTCAACAATCTAAATAAAAAAACCACTAAAAAGGGAATAATAATTGCCAAAATCAAGACATAATAAACCATAAATTTTATATTAACCGGTAAAAAATATCTGGGGCTAAGAAAAAAATAGCACAACACACCATACATCGGAATAAATATCGGGTGTAAAACAAACGAAACCACTTGACTGAACAGAGCGACAGGAGATTTAAAAAATTTGAATGTTTGACTCATTGTCTATATTTCTTTTCGCAAACGCGCCACAGGAATATCCAACTGTTCTCTGTATTTTGCAATTGTTCTTCTGGCAATCGGAAAGCCTTTTTCTTTTAATGCTTTTGCCAATTGTTCATCTGTTAAAGGTTTTCTCTTGTCCTCTTCGGCAACGATACTCTGTAGAATTTTCTTGATTTTTATGGTTGAGACATCTTCTCCTTCGGCATTTTTCATTGATTCTGAAAAGAAACTTTTCAATAGTTTTACTCCGTAAGGTGTCTGCACATATTTGCTGTTGGCAACTCTGGAAACCGTTGAAATATCCATATCTATTTTTTCAGCAATATCTTTTAGAATCATTGGTTTGATTTTGTGTTCGTCTCCCGTAAGAAAATATTCTTCTTGATAAGCAGCAATGGCGTGCATTGTTTTGAGCAAGGTTTCTCTTCGTTGATTTACGGCATCTATAAACCACTTGGCGGCATCCAATTTTTGTTTGATGAACATCACAGCCTCTTTTTGGCTTTTCTCTTTGTTTTCTTTATAGCCTTTAAGCATTTCAGTATAAGCGGAAGACACGTGAAGTTCCGGCGAATTTTTTGAATTCAGACTTACATCAATTTGGTCATTTTCAATTTTAATGATAAAATCCGGTATAATATGCTGCACGATATTGCTTCCTGAATTAAAAGAATTTCCGGGCTTTGGATTTAATTTGACAATTTCAACAATTGCAGATTTTAATTCTTCTTCTGTAATGTCAAGTCTCGATTGAATTTTTTTATACTTTTTATTAACAAAATAGTCAAAACCTTTTTCCAAGATTTTTATCGCCAATTCTCTCTCTCTTTTCGATTTTTTTCTTTTAAGCTGAATCAGCAAAGTTTCTTTAAGGTCTTTTGCTCCGACTCCCGGAGGGTCAAGCTGTTGAATGATTTTCAGCACTTCCTCAACCTCTGTTTCTTCAGCAAAAACATTTTGTGTAAATGCCAAATCATCTACAATTTCAATTATATCTCTTCTGATATACCCGTTGTCATTAATGCTTCCAATCAAAAATTCTGCAATTTTTCTTTTCTTTTCGGTCAAAGCGAATGAACCGAGCTGAGATTTTAGGTTTTGGGCAAAAGATTCTCCTTGTGCATAAGGAACTTTTTTTTCATCATCATCGGCAGAATAATTATTTACGCGCAATTTATAATCGGGGATTTCATCATCGCTCAAGTATTCGTCTACATTGATATCAGAGGCATCTATCACCTCTCCTTCAGATTCTTCATAAGCATCCTCCGATTCAAAATCGGCATCTTCAGTTTTCTCTTTTCCTTCTTCCAAAGCAGGATTTTCTTCAATTTCTTGTCGCAATTTTTGTTCAAACGCAACAGTCGGCAACTGAATCAATTTCATCAGTTGAATTTGCTGAGGGGTTAACTTTTGCTGTAATCTTTGCTGTAATCCTTGTCTTAACATAAACTATAACTTCCTTTTGCTCTAAACACAATATTTTGTTGGGTCAAAGATAAGTATTATTTTAAATAAAATGGCTGGAGGGAATTCTCGTATTTTAAAAATTATATGTAATATATCCATTTTGAATCTTCGGAGCTGCCGAACTTGAATTGAAAAAACTTTTTCGTGCGGCACTAATTGCCGCATCGATCAAACATTCTGATTGATTGGTTGAACCGGACTTGTTAAATTTGGCTTCAACCACTCTTCCGTTTTGGTCCACTTTTACACTAATCATTACCAAACCACTCATATAATCGGGACAAGTATATATTGGATTTGCCAAATGCATATGGCTTCTGTTTTTAATATAATATTTGATATTGCTTCTGCCTTTAAACCTTTTTAAATTGTCTTTTTTCTTTTTCTCCTTGGGTTTCTCTTTGCTTATATTTACTTTTTCCTGATTTTTTTGCGCTTCTTGAAATTTTTGAAGTTCACTCTCAATATCATTTTTTTGATATTCTTCACTTGATTCTTCTTCCTGTAATTCGTTTGATGGCGTATTGGTATAGTATTTTTTTGACAAATACTTATCAATTTCAGGAATTTCAACTTTTTCTTCTTTTAGATCTTCAAAATTAAAATCATCCGGAACAAAATCCACCGCATATTGAACTTCTTTCGGTTTTTCTTTAAAACCCAAATTGAAAAGTAACACAATCAGAAACACCTCAATAACCAAAGTAATCAACAGCGCTTTCTCCATATGTGAAAGTCTAAAAATATTATTTAGTTGTAAAAACTTCATCAATCCATTTTTGCGGTGTAACCGATTCTTCTACGTTATAATCTCCTATTTTTGTCCTTCTCAATTCAGAGAGGTACGCTCCGGACTTCAGAGCTTTTCCAAAATCAAATGCCAGAGATCTGATGTAGGTTCCTTTGCTCACATCTACACTAAACTTTATTTCAGGCAAATTTATTTCTAATATTTTAAAATCTAAAATTTCTATTTGACGAGGAGATATTTCAACCTTTTCTCCTTTTCTAGCGTGTTCATATAACTTTTTTCCTGCTTTTTTTATTGCAGAAAAAATCGGCGGATATTGTTCTTGTTTTCCTATAAAATTTTCAGCTGTCTCAAAAATCATTTGTTCACTGATATGCGCTGTCGGAAATTTTTGATCTATTTCCGTTTCCAAATCATAAGAAGGTGTTGTGGCACCTAAGACAAGTGTTCCTGTATAAGTTTTATTCAGATTTTGAAATTTATTAATTTTTTTTGTGGCTTTTCCCACACACACAATCAGCAAACCGGTTGCCAACGGGTCTAATGTGCCTGCATGCCCCACTTTGAATCTCTTGATCTTAAAGTTCTTCAAGATTGAAAATCTGATTTTATTAACCACATCAAAAGATGTCCAGTTCAATGGTTTGTCTATCAACAAAACCTGTCCGTTTTTTATTGCATCTAAATCCATTATACCAAAGTGAGCGGATAAATAAAATAGTGAATCAGCAAAACCAACAAACCGAACAGAATACGATAATATCCAAAAAGTTTAAATCCTTTCTTAGTGATATAATTAATGAATCCTTTGATGGCAACCAGAGCGACAAAAAATGCCACTACATTACCGATAAGCAATAGATTAACATGATGGGCATCCAACACCAATCCGTCTTGATAATAATCCCATAATTTTTTTGCTGTTGCTCCAAACATGGTAGGAACCGCCAGAAAAAATGAAAATTCCGTTGCTGTTTTTCTATCGATATTCTGCATCATTCCTCCAACAATTGTGGCGCCGCTCCGAGAAACACCCGGGATCATTGCCAGCGTTTGAAAAAATCCGATTTTCAAGGCTTTTGAATAAGAAATGTCTTGATTTGTGTTGTTGCCAAACCAATCGTCTACTTTAAGCAAGACCAACCCGCCTAAAATCAAGGATATTGCCACCACAATAGGATTTTCAAGCAGCTGATCTATCAAATCATTTAACAATAATCCTAAAAAAACCGCAGGCAGAAACGCAACAAAAAGTTTTTTATAAAAATTCCACGTTTGAAAAAACCTTTTCCAATATAATACCAACACCGATAAAATTGCACCCAATTGGATAACAATTGTGAAAAGCTTAGTAAAATCGTCTTTGGCAATTCCCATGACGGACGAGCCTAGTATCATATGCCCCGTGGAAGAAATGGGCAGAAATTCTGTTATTCCTTCAATGATTGCTAAAATTATAGCTTGAATTTCATTCATTTTTTATCCGGATTTATCATTATTGCATAGATTTCAATGGCAAACCCCAGAAGAATCAGCATCGGAGCCAAACGAATTCTCCTAAAATTGAAAATTGCTTCATTCCAAATTTTAGGGTCGTCGCTCCCACCTCCGGACATCAAAATAAAACCGAGTACAATAAAAAATAATCCAATTAATAAAAAAATATAATTTTTCCTTCCAAAAATCAGTTGATTGGAATCAATTTGTTTTTTATTGCTTTGTTTAGTGTTGTTATTGTTTTTCATAATATTTAATAATGCAATTGATCTGATGTTAAATTTAAAAACCTTCTCGTGGCAAAAAACGTACTGATTAGTGTGATTAAAGTACCTAAAAAATATAAGCCGCCTATCAGAATAGCCATTAATTTGATGTCTTCAAGAAATTGAAAATCAGGCAAGTGTTTATCAACATAATATAAAATCCCTAAAACTCCGAGACTTGCCAATGTGGCACCAATTATACCGAAAATAACAGCTTTTAACAAAAAAGGTTTTCTGATAAATGACTTGGTTGCGCCAACCATTTGCATGGTTTTGATGGTAAATCTTTTTGAATATACGGAAAGCCTGATTGCCGAATTTATCAATAAAAAAACCAAGAAAACAAAGAAACCACTAATCAACAATACCCAAAAAGTAACTTTTTTAACGTTATTATTGAGTGTTTTAATCAGAGGCTTATAGTAGTCATAATTCACATCAGAGACAAAACTATTTTTTTTCCAGTCATTTTTGAGATTTTCAATCATTTCTTCATTTACAAAATCCCCTTTTAAAATTACCTCAAGATTATCACGCAAGGGGTTTTTTCCTAGAAATTCCACAAAATCTTCGCCTATATCTCCTTTAAGATTGGAAGCGGCCTGCTCTTTAGACACAAATTTGGTCGATTTTATCTCATCTTTCAGCTTAAGAGACTTTTCAAATCTCTTTATTTCTGTCATTTTTGTATCTTCTTTAAAAAACACCGTAATAATAATTTTCTCTTTAAAATGATTTGTGATTCTTTCTGAATTCAAAAGAAAAAACCCTAGCAAAGCCAATAAAAACAGCACAACAGATATACTTATAACAACAGATATATTTGCTGTTCGAAGTTTATTTTTTTGGTAATTTTCAAAGTAGTTTGTCAAAAGTAAAATTTTTGTAAAAATAAAAAATATTATTTATCTTTTTCAACTAATTTTTTTTTACTAAATTTGCCGTGTTAACTAGCATTATATGAAAAAGTTAAGAAACGTACTTATTGTCCTGTTGTTTATCTCAAGCTTTCAAAAAGCCTTTTCACAAGAAAAAGCTTTTATAGATGAGTTTAAAGTAAATGCAGGCTACATGCTTCTCAAATCTGATTTTGGGCAAAGAGGCAATCTACAAGCAAACCTAAATAATGCCGGAATTTTTCTTGATGCAAAAGTTTACTTCAATATTTTGAGTCAAAACTATCTTGTAAAAAGTGAATTTGCAGAACACCTGAAATTCAGCGTGGGAATTAATATGGGTTATTCCAAACTGAATCATTATGGCGCCTATGTGGAAGCAAACAATCATTTTGCAACTATGCTCAAAGCCATGCACGGAAAAGTCTTTTTCGGAGGAATGAGTATAAATTCGGAACTTCACCTAAGGAGCACTTACAGATTTGATGACGCCACTTATTTATACGGGTTCGATAAATTTGATCCCTATGCAGGCATTGGATTCGGTTATTACTATTACAAACCTACCGTCACTTCAGACTTGGGAGATATCAATACCGACCCTACCATTGTTCCATCCTCATATGTAGGGAGAATCTACAACAAAAGTGGTTTTGTTCCCACCATAGATTTCAACGCCGGTATCAGATATCGCTATAACGATATGTTTCAGTTTGATTTGAATGCCGACTGGAAATATTTTGTCAGTGACAAAGTGGATGGTTTAGTGCCTAATTTAGATGCAAACAAGTATAATGATTGGGTATTTACGCCCAGTTTTGGAATTGTCTATTTCTTATTTACCAAAAATTTCTAAATTTCACCTGTGCTTTAACATCGTTCCGTAAATTTTATTTTTGTTTATTAACAACTAACAGGCTATTTGTTTGATTATTAAATCGTTGTGTCTTTTAATAATTAATTTTTTCTTTACTTCCATTTCTTAAAAAAATTGGTTATTTTTGTGTCATCAAACTCAAAAAATATCTAAAAAGAAATGAAAACACTTAGAAATTTATTCTTGCTTGCCATGATGATTATGGCGAGTAATGTTTTTGCGCAAGGAACCGTAAAAGGTGTTGTTGTTGACAAAGACGGAAATGAAGCACTGCCGGGAGCCAATGTATCTGTGGTTGGGACAACCAAGGGAATGGCTACCGACTTTGATGGAAAATTTTCATTGGAAGTTCCCGCAGGAAAACAACAAATCAAAATTGCCTATGTGGGCTATACCCCTCAAACTTTTACCGTTGACCTTAAAAACGGAGAAACTAAAGACTTGGGCACTGTTGTTTTAAGCGGAGATTCTCAAGCACTTAGTGAGGTAGTGATTGTTGGAGTGGCAGATATTGCCAAAGAAAGACAAACTCCGGTTGCTGTTTCCACGATGAGAGCCGCCGAAATCCAAGAAAAAATCGGAACCAAAGAACTCCCTGAAGTTTTAAACTACACGCCATCTGTATATGCCACAAAACAAGGTGGAGGTTTTGGTGATTCTCGTGTAAACATTCGTGGTTTTGATTCAAGAAATACAGCTGTATTAATCAACGGTATGCCGGTTAATGATATGGAAAGTGGCAAGGTATATTGGTCAAACTGGGCAGGTTTATCCGATGTGACCTCTGCTATGCAAGTACAAAGAGGATTAGGATCATCAATGTTATCCATTCCTTCAGTCGGTGGATCTATCAATATCTTGACAAACTCTGCCAACAAAAGACAGGGTGGAAGTATTGCAGCAACATACGGCAATGACAACTTCATGAAATTTACAGCCGCATATAATACCGGCTTGATGAGTAACGGACTTTCCGCTTCTTTATTACTAAGTAGATTTAGCGGTGATGGCTATGCCGATGCCACACAAGGAGAAGGTTATACTTGGTTTTTAAGCTTAGGCTACAAAATCAATGACAGTCATAATGTAATGCTTACAGCAACCGGTGCGCCACAATGGCACAACCAAAGATATTATGCACCAAGTTTGGGTAGCTATCTTAAATATGGTGGCAGTAACGGTAATCCAAACATCAAATACAATGGAGATTGGGGATATTTGAACGGAGAAGTATTTACTTGGAGACGTAATTTCTATCATAAACCGATTGCTTCCCTAAACTGGGATTGGAAAATCGACGAAACCTTTAAATTAAATTCTGTATTCTATGGTTCTTGGGGACGTGGTGGCGGAACAGGTCCTATTGGA
>CAZAXU010000046.1:0-14783 GCA_964489245.1 uncultured Flavobacteriaceae bacterium | reverse complement strand
AAACTACCATGAAAAAACACTTTACACTAATTCTGTTTTTCCTTATTTCACTCACCAATGCTCAAGAAAAAAAATGGGGTTTACAAGAATGTTTAGACTATGCACATCAACATAATTTGCAACTCAAGCAAAGCCTTCTTGAAGTTGATCAAGCAAAAATCAATAAAACCGGTGCTGTTGCATCCTTTTTTCCAAATCTGAATTCAAGTGCCTCTGCATCTTGGAATAGCGGATTGACCAAAAATTTTACAACAGGCATTTTGGAAAACCAAACCAATTTTGGAGGAAGTGGATCAATCAGCTCAAATATCGATATTTTCCGCGGATTTCAAAAACACTATAACTATAAAAAATCATTGTTAGAGATAATTTCTGCGCAATATCAATTTGCCGATATGCAAAAAAATATCGATATTCAAATTGCCTCTGCCTATCTGCAAATCCTGTTGGCAAAAGAAAATTTTGAGAATGCCAAACAGCAACTTGAAAACAGTATCAAACAAAAGGAAAAAACACAAGAAATGATTCGTGCCGGCGCTTTGCCTAAAGGGGATTTAATGGACTCTGAAGCACAAATTACAAATGATAACTTAAAACTTATTCAAGCAGAAAACACCTATGAATTAGCAAAATTAAGCTTGGTGCAGTTACTGGAAATTGACGAATTCGAAAATATTGATATCAACGAAAATATTGAAAATCTGGAAATTGATGAAAAACTACTTCATGAAAATCCTTCAAGTCTTTTGGAAAAAGCATTAATCGGAAATGATAAAATCAAGAAAAGTGAAGCACAGAAACAAATTTCAGACTATCAAATCAAACTGGCAAAATCTCATTATTTGCCGAGTCTAAGCGGTTTTGCAAATATCAACACCAGATATTCGGACCAAAAAAAAATGGGTATGGGAGGCATTGTTACACCGGCAGATCCTTTGTGGACACAAGTAAAAGACAATCGTGGTTTGTCATACGGTCTATCTTTGAACATTCCTATATTTAATAACCTAAGTGCAAGAAGTCAGGTTGAAAGTGCTAAACTCGGCATGATACGAAATGAAATCGCTTTGGAAACTACCAAAAAACAACTAAAAAACGATGTCTATAAAATGCAAAAAGACCTGCTCGCCGCTTTTCAAAGCATGAAAGCCGCTGAAGCCAATTTAAAAGCACAACAAAAGGCTTATGATTATGCTATGGAAAAATTCAATGTGGGTATGTTGAATATTTTTGATCTAAACACAATAAAAACAAAATATGCATCTGCAGAAAACCAATATATCAATGCAAAATATCAATATTATATGAAATCGAAGATTTTGGAATTTACCGTGAAATAAAATGTCATTGAACGCAGTGAGGAATCTCATCATTAATCAACAGATTTCTCGCTCACAAGTTCGTATCAAAATGACATTGGCTTCAAGATTTAGAAATATCGATTACATTACATCATAAAAAAGTAACCATATGAAACTAAAATATATCATCATTGCAGGAATACTTTTAGTCGTCGGACTGACAATTGCTTCCACCCAAGGTTGGCTCGGAAAAAAACAAACGGGAAAAGAAGTATTCACACAAAAACTTGGAAAAGTTGATATTGTTGAAACAGTGACTGCATCAGGAAAAATTCAGCCGGAGAAAGAAGTCAAAATTTCATCAGATGTATCCGGAGAGATTATAGAACTTCCCGTCAAAGAAGGACAGCAGGTCAAAAAAGGAAATCTATTGGTAAAAATTAATCCTGATTTATACCAATCCGGTTTAAAACGCGCCCGCGCATCTTTGCAAAATTCAAAAGCCAGTCTGTCTCAGGCAAGCTCAAGATTGATTGCCGCAGAACAAGATTTCAAAAGAAAAAAACAATTGTTTGAAAAAGGAATCATCTCAAAAGCGGACTTTCAAGCTAGCGAAACCAACTATAAAGTTGCCGTTGCCAATAAGAATTCGGCACGTTTTACGGTTGCAAGTGCCATTGCTACGCTTAATGAAGCTAAAGATAATCTTGCCAGAACCACTATTTACGCACCTATTTCAGGCACTATTTCGAGACTAAATGTTGAATTGGGAGAACGTGTTGTCGGGACAAAACAAATGACCGGAACTGAAATTATGCGAATCGCCAATTTAAATAACATGGAAGTTGAGGTAGATGTAAATGAAAATGATATCGTAAAACTTAAAGTGGGAGATTCTGCAAATATTGAAGTAGATGCTTATCTGAAAGAAAAATTTAAAGGAATTATTACGGAAATAGCCAATTCTGCAGACAACAAACTTGCCGGCGCTGATCAAGTGACCAATTTCAAAGTGAAGATTAGAATACTTGAAAATTCTTATCGGCATTTGATGCAAAACAAATCCAAGGGTTTCTCACCGTTTCGCCCCGGAATGACTGCATCTGTTGATATCATCACCAATGTGAAAAAAAATATTCTCGCCGTTCCTATTAGCGCAGTAACCGTGCGTTCAGACACAACATCTGTCAAAAAAAACAAGAAGCGTGAAAAAATGACACATTCCAACAAAAAATTTGAAGTGGTTTTTGTCAACGACAAAGGAAAAGCAAAGATAAAAGTTGTTGAAACAGGCATTCAAGACGATAATAACATTGAAATTTTGAAAGGTTTGTCAGAAGGGGACGAGATTATCACCGGACCTTATAAACTTGTCTCTAAAACGCTAAAATCAGGGAATCGGGTTCAAGTGAAAAATAAATCGAAAAAATAATCGTTTGTTGTTATATTTCCGCATTTAAAATATCGACCGATTAACGATGAATTTTTATCCGATTAAATTTCCTTATATCTTCCAAAGGGCATTTCCCTCGTTGGTGTTTTATAAACCACCGAAAGAAAAAAAAATCTATCTTAGTTTTGATGACGGTCCTACACCTGAGATAACAGACTGGGTATTGCATGAACTTCAGAAATACAACGCCAAGGCGACTTTTTTTTGTATTGGAAAAAACGTAGAAAAAAATCCGGATATCTTTGGTCGAATCATTTCTAAAAACCACCAAATAGGCAACCATACTTATGAGCATTCAAAAGGATGGAAAACCGATACGAAACAATATATAGAAAGCGTGTTACGAACCGAAAGTCTCTTAAAAAAATATCTTTTGTCAAATTCTGCAAAAAAGCTTTTTCGCCCTCCATACGGACGAATTAAATTGAAACAAATCAAAGCGCTAAAAAAATTAAATTATCAAATCGTGATGTGGACAACCGTTACGGGAGATTATGCCGCATCAATCAATATTGAACATAACATTCAAAAAATTCTTCAAAAAATAAAACCCGGACATATTTTGGTTTTTCACGACAGCAAAAAGGCTTTCCCGCAACTCAAACAAATTCTTCCGAAAGTTTTGGAAGAACTAGACAGGAGGTCTTATCAATTTGATATTTTATAACGGCAACAAGATTTTGACTTTGTTGTAGTTGTTTTATGACTTATTTTTTTCTTCCGGAGTCTTTTCTTGACTAGTTTGATTGGATTCATAATCGGCATCCAAGGCTTTCAACACTTCATTTGTAATATCATGTTTTTCAGCAGCATACATCAAAGCACCGGTATTATTTTTTCCATGGATATAGTCATAACCGTTTTTATTGCCGTAAGTTTTTAGAAAATCATAAACACCTTTGATAATAGAATCGGTTTGTTGTTGCATTTCCGCAGATAGAGCTGCTCCTTCTTGTTGTTGTAATTGCTGAATTTGTTGTTGTTTTTGATATAGCTCACGATCTTTTTGTTTGGCTTTCTTCGGTGACATTTTGGAAACATTTTGTTGAAAATTCATCACTTCTTTTTGCCATAATTTTACAAGCGTGTCATATTTTTTTGTAAAAGCCTCTTGCTTTTGTTTAAAAATTGCTTCCTGTGCTTTTACACCTTTATATTCTTTAAATATCTTTTCCGTGTCAACAAATGCAGATTTTTCCGCTTGTTGGCAAGATGTCATCAAAATCACTCCGATAAATAGTAAAAATAATTTTTTCATGATAGAATAAGTTTGTTTTATTTGTCCGCAAATATAAACAAATAATACTATTTTTAAATATAAATCAATTCAAAAGAAACGGAATTATTTTTTAGCCTATCAAGAAAAAAGCCCTGCAATGTCCGGAAGAAACGAGTGATTTTATTCCGAGAAAATTCTGTATGTTTAAGATGTTAATTTATGTGTAAAACGCCTCAATAGTGCTCGATATAAAATCAAATTTTATATTTTTTTTATCACATAAATTTTTGATGAGTAATTTTTAGATCTTATTGCTTTTAGATTGGAAATCAAACCGTTATAGAATCCTTTTATAATATTCTTATGCCCCGACCGGTATTGTTCGGAAAGTAGGCTAACATAAAAACTATCAAAATATAAAGCTTGCTCACCGATAATCCTGCATTGATGTTTTTTAAATAGTTTTCTGATTGATTGTGGTGAAAAATGCCATATATGTCTGGGCAAATCATAAGCAGCCCAATATTTTTTATAATGCTTTGCATCAAAAGATTTAAAATTGGGTACGGCAATCAATAAAATTCCATCCGAATTAAGTTTTTTCTTGAGTTGTTCAATCAATTCATCTAAATTTTGAACATGTTCCAACACATGCCAAAGCGTAATTATATCAAAACGATCTTGAATCTCTTCTATGGAAACCCGCACCTGACTATTTAGTTTTTTATTTGCTTCTCTTCTAGCTGTTTCATTAGGCTCTATGCCGGAAACTTTAAAAGATTTTTGAGTCATATATTGCAAAAACTCTCCGGTTGCCGTGCCATAATCCAACACACTTGTTGCTTTTGAATGATAAGATTTAATGAGTCTGTATTTTTGTCGATAAGAAAAATTTCGTATCAAATTATAAATTCGATTTAAAATAGATTTTTTATTTTGATGTTGGTGTGGTTTATAAAATTTGGTTTCGTAATATTTTTCTAAATTATCGGGAATAGGATGTGTGACCAGCATATCCCAGTCTTCGTCATGATATAAGTCAAAAGTTTCTTTTGTATATAAATAATCTTTTGCTTGTAAAAAATGCTTTAAAACATTTCCTGAAATAGGCGATACTAACTCATTTTGTTTCACGTGGAACAGATTTTTTAAATTTATTATTTAGAAATTGCTTATCAACATTTCATTATCTCCCCATATAGACCAAAAGTACTGAAATATCACTAGGCGAAACACCGCTGATACGACTAGCTTGTGCAATGGTTTTCGGGCGAATTTTATTTAGTTTTTCTCTTCCCTCATAAGAGATAGACTTGATTTTATCATAATCAAAATCCTCAGGAATAGATATATTTTCCAATCTGTTCAACTTGTCTGCATTCAGCTTTTCTTTCTCAATATAGCCTGAATATTTGAGATAAATTTCAGCTTGCTCCGTGATATCTCTGCCTAATTTTTTAGTTTTTAAATAATCTGTCAATACGGATAGTTGTTTCAAATGCTCAAAATTCAATTGCGGACGGGCAGCTATTTTATACAGTTTCATCGATTGATTAACCGCGGAGGTATGAGCTTGCTCCAGAATCGGATTAATTTCAGAGGGTTTTATGCTGGTATTTTTTAAAAATTGAATCAAATTTTCGGTATTTTTTAATTTTTCTTCTACCCTTTTTAGTCGATTATTTGAAGCTAATCCTATAGCATTAGACTTTGGTGTCAAGCGCAAATCTGCATTATCTTGTCTTAAAAGTGTTCTATATTCTGCTCTACTGGTGAACATTCTATATGGTTCATCTACTCCTTTTGTGATCAAATCATCTATTAAAACGCCGATATAAGCTTCGTCTCTTTTTAAAATAAACGCATCTTTTTCATTATTTTTCAATACCGCATTCGCACCTGCCATTAAGCCCTGAGCGGCAGCTTCTTCATAGCCGGTTGTGCCGTTTATTTGCCCTGCGAAATAAAGATTCTCTATCAACTTGGTTTCCATAGTATGCTTAAGTTGAGTCGGTGGAAAGTAATCATATTCTATTGCATAAGCAAACTGCATAAATTTTACGTTTTCAAAACCCGGAACTCTACGCAAAGACTCATATTGCACTTCTTCGCTTAAAGAACTGGAAAATCCATTTACATAGACTTCATACGTATCCCAACCTTCCGGCTCCACAAAGAGTTGATGTCTGTCTTTTGATGAAAAACGAACAATTTTATCTTCAATTGACGGGCAGTATCTGGGACCTATTCCATCAATCTCTCCGCTAAAGAGTGGAGATTCTTTAAATCCTATTCGTAAAGTATCATGCACATCCGGATTGGTATATGTGATATAACAGGAGCGTTGTTTACTCAACGGCTTTGTTATATCTAAAAAGGAAAATTTAGAAGGATTTTCATCTCCGGGTTGTTCCGTCATTTTGGAATAATCCAAACTACGCCCGTCAATTCTGGGTGGCGTTCCGGTTTTCATCCTGCCGGTTTCAAAGCCTAAATTAACCAAATTCTCAGTTAGTCCGGTTGCTGCTTTTTCTCCGATTCTTCCTCCTCCAAAAGATTTTTTTCCGATAAATATTTTTCCGTTTAAAAATGTTCCATTGGTTAGGATAACGGATTTTGAAAATATTTCGGTTCCCAACTTTGTTCTCACACCCGCGAGTTTATTTTTATCTACGATAATTTCAGTCACCATATCTGCCATCAAGTCTAAATTGTGTGTTTGTTCCAGCATTTTTCTCCAAATATTTGTAAACAAAATTCGGTCGTTCTGTGTTCGAGGGCTCCACATGGCCGGACCTTTAGATTTATTCAACATTCTGAATTGAATAGCCGATTGATCTGATACGATTCCGCTATATCCGCCTAAAGCATCCAGCTCTCGAACAATTTGCCCTTTTGCTATTCCACCCATAGCCGGATTACAGCTCATTTGTGCAATCTTGAATAAATCCATCGTAATCAATAAAGTCTTCGCTCCCATATTTGCAGCGGCGGCAGCAGCCTCGGAACCCGCATGCCCGGCACCAACCACAATCACATCATATTTTTCAGGATACTTCATATTAAAAACTTTATAAAACGCTCGCAAAAGTACACAATTAAAATCAAAACTTAAAAATCAAAAATGTTTCACGTGAAACATTTAATAAGACAATTGTTTTAGGCAAGCGTCTTCTAATTTTCTCATTTTATATTTTTCTTCATCGGTTTTGTCGTTGTGTTTCATCAAGTGTAGAACTCCATGAATCATAACTCGAGCCAACTCGTTATAGAAATTTGTTTCGAATTTTTCTGAATTTTCTCTGATTCTATCCACCGAGACATAAATATCTGCCGAGAGTTCTTTTCCGACGGAATAATCAAATGTGATAATGTCGGTATAAGTGTCGTGTTGCAAATATTCCATATTCATCTTGTGTAGATAAATATCGTCTACAAAAATATAGTTGATTTCATCATAAGTAAAACCTTTGTCGGAAATACATTGCTCAATCCAAGAAACGTATTCTTTTTCATGCTTGTGACAAAAATTTGTCTCGGTATATAGATTAATCATCATTAATTTGTTTTAAATAAAGCTTAATTTTCTTCTTAATCTGCTGATTTACAGGTATTTGTTTTCTTTTTAAAATTTCATCTTGAGGAAAATATTGCTTTTTTAAACGCAATTGCAAACTGTCCGGCGTTTGAAAACTCTTATAATTTGTTCTGGCTTGTCGTTTGTTGTCTTCATGTTGTGTAAAAGCTGCGTTCTTTAGTTTTAACAATTCATGCTGAAGTTGAATCATCTTGTTTAAATTAGATCTTGTCATTCCTTCTTTCAAAATACGTTTTTGCAAGTCGTCCATTTGCTTGCCAATATCTTTAATTTTTTGTTGTGTTGCTTTGTCGCTAAATTTATCTCCCAGTTGTTGCAACTCGTCCTTGATGCGTTGTTGTTGTTTATAAAGTTCATATTGCGCTGCAGACATGCTTTCTTTTTTCGTTTTTCCTTGCTTCATTTTTTTTATGCCTTGTTGCATTTTTTTGACTTGCTCTCCTTGCTTTTTAATAATATCAGGCAAAGATATGCTTTTGCCTTTTTTCTTTCCTTTTCCTTTTCCTGCAGAAGGCGTGGAGTTTTTCATGTTGTCTAAAGTGATACTCAACATATTGGCAAGTATGTTGGCGCCGGACAAAACATATTGTGCATGCTGATTGGCTTTGAAATGTTGATTTTCAGAAAGCGAAGAAAGTGTTTCATTCAAAGAAAAATCAATTTCATAAGCTTGATCTAATATCTTTTGTGAAACCTTAGGATTTCTCAAGGCCAACGTATATAGAGAATCATTGATATGGCTGAAATACTTTTTCAAATTATTCTGTGCTAAAAGCTGTTTAGATAAGTAAGTTTTTCCTTGCTTGGTATATAAATCTGTCATCAATTTTTCCTCATCAAAAGAAAAATTGAGCAAGCTTTTCAGAATGGCTTGCAAAGTGTTGATATCTTCTTCATTTTGTTCTCCCCCGCCGCCCATCATCATTTGCATTTGTTTGGATAGTTTTTTCATTTTGTTGGCAGCTTTTTGTTGTTTGGTATTTGCTGCTTTTGAATCTTGCTGTTCCAACTCCTCAGATGCGCTTTTCATGTCTTGTTTGATATCCTCCATATCCGGTTTCATTTCCGGCATTTTCATCGGAACTTTTAATTGTTTATTCATTTTTTGAAGAGAATCTGCTTGTTGTTGCATTTTTTTTATTTCCGCATTCAACGAGTCTTGTTGTTGTTTTTTGTCGGTGTCTTGCTTTGCCAGTTGTTCTTGCTTTTTACTCAACACATCCAGTTTTTCCGACATTTTTTGCAATTTTTGTTGCATATAATATTTTTTGGTCAATTCTAAAATCCGCTCTAAGGATTTTTCTTGATGCTCGGCATATTTTTCCAACTTATCCAACTTTTTCAACAAGTCTTCTTTATCCAGTTTTTCCGCCAATTTTTTTAATTCATCCAATAGCTTTTTTTTCTTTTCCATTTTTGCCAATTCATCCAAACGTTTTTTAAGTTCTTCTTGTGTTTCGTTTTTCTTTAAAGACTTATCCAGAATGTTTTTATATTTTTCAATGGCTTGTTGAAAAAATTCTTCTCGTTTTTCAGCTTGTTTGACAGACTGTTTCAATTGTTTTTTGGTATTCCAATCCAAAGATTGTTTTTGCGTCAGATTGTTTTTAAATTTTTCTAAATCTTTTTGTTGCTTATTAAAATCCTTATTTAAACGAGACAGGTTTT
Organism: uncultured Flavobacteriaceae bacterium; assembly: GCA_964489245.1. Taxonomy (GTDB): domain Bacteria; phylum Bacteroidota; class Bacteroidia; order Flavobacteriales; family Flavobacteriaceae; genus CAZAXU01. The sequence goes on along the minus strand of CAZAXU010000046.1, from coordinate 5,544 downwards.
CTAAATTTGATTGTTGTTGTTGTAAATTTTTTTCTTCCAGCTGATTTTTTGTAAATTTATTGAAATAATAGGTTTTACTTTTTACGGATTTATATCGGTGAACGGCATCGTTGTCAAAAACTTGAAAATAATATTCATATGATTTTCCTTCTTCCAATTTCAGTGTTCCCGGAAAAAAGGAAGTAATTTGAATCAAATCCGATTTTTTAAACGGAATATCAACCGACTGTGATTGGTGGCTTTCTGAAACTCGATAAATCAATTTCAATCGATGAAGACCATAATCATCCGATGCGAGGATATGATAGATATTCTGTCGGTTGATACTGTCTTGTTTTTCAATCACTTTTAGTTGCGGGTATTGATCTTTTATGACCTCAATTCCATAGCTCAAACTTTCAAAGTCTTTCAAATCCTTGTTTTGTGGCGTAATCTTATATCTGAAATCTTTATAAGCATATTTTGAAAATTCGGTTTGTTGATTTTGAACGGACAGTAAATAAACGGAATCTTTGATTTTAAAGCGAATTTTATCTGTATGAACAGAATTGATGCGCCAACGTATTTTTGTTCCTTCCGGAACACTAAAATTGCCTGTATGCTCAAAATGCCGTGGTTTTAGATGCGTGTGGTTAGGATAAAGCAAATCGACTTTAAATTTTTCAATCAAAGGTGGTTTGATAAGCTGAATTTGATAGGGGCCGAAAGTGTATTTATCTGCTTTCAATAAAAATTCCGTATTTTGATGAATCGCCGGAAAATAATAACTAAAACTCGTATCTGTTTCTTTTTGAAATAAAAGTTGATTTTTGTTTTGCAATAAATAAATTTGAGCGGGAATTTCATTGCCGGAAATTTTAACTTTGACATAACAGCTTTGTCCTTCAATCACTTTACTGTTTTTTTTAATTGAAATTTGAAAGGGAATTTTCGGAATAAATTCCTGATTATAACTAATAATTCGCTGATAACTATCCGAAATTTCACGATCAAGATGTGTTATTTTCAATCCCACAAAAATCAATAACGGAATGAAAAGAAGCGGAATAAATTTTATATTTTTTTTTAAATCAACCGCTTCGGAAAATCGGAAAATTTTGAGTTCAGACGATTTTTGCTCAATGCTTGCCGGCAAAAGTTCAGAATCTATATTCTGTTTTTTGAGTTGTAGTGTATTCAAAAGTTTGTCCTCGACTTCAGGAAAATGTTTGCCAATAATCGCAGCAGATTTTTCTTCAGACAATGGTTTTCTTAAACCTATATAATTCAATAGCGGAACAAAAATAAATACAGCAAAGAAAAGCGAGATTATCAACATCATGGCAAAGAACAAATATTTCCGTCCGTTTTCAGGCAACCATAAGAAATATTCGACCATTGCCGACATAAAAGCATATAAAAGACTAAAAACAACAAACAGAATAATGCCCCGTATCAATTCATTTAAAAAATATTTTTTTATGAACCGGTTTAGCTGTGATTTGATATGTTTATAATTTCTCAAAACCATAGTAATGCACAAAGATAAGAAACATATATTTGATTCTGTTGGAATAAATAAATGCTTACTTTTGCAGAAAACAAGAGATTATGCCTGAGAAAATAAGAGTAAGATTTGCGCCAAGTCCGACAGGGCCTTTGCATATGGGAGGGGTGCGAACCGCATTATTCAACTATTTATTTGCAAAAAAAAATAAAGGAACAATGATTTTACGCATCGAGGATACAGACCGAAATCGTTTTGTATCCGGAGCTGAAGAATATATTAAAAAAAGTTTGGCTTGGGCGGGAATTCTATTCGATGAAGGCATAGAAAAAAAAGGAAATTTTGGTCCTTACAAACAAAGTGAAAGACGTGAAATCTATATCAAATATATTCAAGAACTCATTGATAGTAACAAAGCATATTATGCTTTTGATACGCCCGAAAATTTAGATAAAATCAGAAAGAAATATGAGCAAAAGGGCGAAACTTTTATGTATAATCACGCCACAAGAAATCAACTTGAAAATTCTTTAAAACTAAGTAAATCAGAAGTAGATAAAAAAATAAAATCCGGAAAAAAATATGTGATTCGTTTTAAAATTCCTGAAAATCATATTGTAAAAATGACCGATATAATTCGTGGAGATATTGAAGTAAATTCAAATACTTTAGACGATAAAGTCTTGATGAAAAGTGACGGTTTGCCTACTTATCATCTCGCCAACATTATAGATGATCATTTGATGAAGATTTCTCATGTGATTCGTGGAGAAGAATGGTTGCCTTCTCTTCCTTTGCATTATTTGCTTTATGAAGCTTTTGGTTGGGAAAAACCCGAATTTGCACATCTTCCTCTGATTTTAAAACCGGTGGGCAAAGGGAAATTAAGCAAGCGAGACGGTGAAAAAATGGGATTCCCTGTTTTTCCGATGGAATGGAAAGATCCGAAAAGCGGAGAAATTTCAAAGGGATATAAAGAAGAAGGATATTTTTCAGAGAGTTTTGTTAATCTTCTGGCACTTTTAGGATGGAATCCCGGAACAGAACAAGAAATATTTTCAATGGACGAACTAATCCGGATTTTTGATTTGTCCAGAGTGAACAAATCCGGTGCAAAATTTGACCCTGAAAAAGCAAAATGGTTTCAACATCAACATTTGCAACAAAAATCAACAGACGAATTGGTGGCGCTTTTCATTCCGTTGTTAAATGAAAAATTAGGTTATAACGCACACGGAAAAGCAATCAAAGAATATAGTAAAAACGTCATTGAACTCATAAAAGAACGCTCCACATTTATACATGATTTTTGGGAACAAGGAAGTTTCTTTTATGTTGCTCCAACTGAATATGATGCAAAAGCTTTGAAAAAACAATGGAAAGAAAACACACCAAGCTTGATGTTAGAACTAATTAACGTTCTATTAAATATAAAAAAATGGAAAGCTGAAAATATCAAAGAAAAACTCTCTGAATGGATAGGCGGTAAAGAAATTGGTTTTGGAAAAATAATGCAACCTTTACGGCTGTCTTTAGTTGGTGCGCTCAAAGGACCTGATTTATTTATAATGATGCAAATGTTAGGAAAAGACGAAGTGGTCAGAAGGATTGAAAAAGCAATAAAAAATAATAAATGAAGACCAACAACATTTTATTGACCATACTGCTGAATATTATTATTACCGTGGCGCAAGCCATAGGAGGATTTGTTTCGGGAAGTATGGCATTGGTATCTGATGCTTTGCATAATCTTTCTGATGTTATCACATTGATTATCAGTTATATTGCAAACAGATTAGCACATAAAAAAGAACAATCTTTAGATAAAACATTTGGTTTTAAAAGAGCTGAAATTGTAGCAGCACTTATCAATTCTACTATTTTGATGGTTTTGGCTGTTTTTTTGGTAATTGAAGCTTTTAAAAGATTTTATTTTCCGAAAACAATCAATGGAAATATTATTATTTGGCTGTCTTTATTAAGTATCTCATTAAATATTTTTAGTGTTTTACTCATCAAAAAAGATGCTAAAGACAATTTGAATATTAAATCTGTTTATCTCAACTTGTTTTCAGATATTTTCACGTCATTCGGAGTGCTCGTCGGCGGAATAATGATTAAGTATAAAAGATGGTATATCATAGATCCTGTCATTACATTTCTTATTGCCGGATATCTCTTTTATATGAGTTGGCATATATTGATTGAATCACTTAGAATTATCATGCAATTTGCTCCTAAAGATATAGATATTTCAGAAGTGGAAAAAGTTGTTACACAACTGCCTAGTGTGAAAAATATCCATCATGTTCATATCTGGCAGCTTAATGACAGGGATTATCATCTGGAAGCACATGTTGAATTTAGACATGATATCAAACTTTCTGATTTTGATAAAATTTGCGAACGTATTGAAAAATTGCTTCAAGAAAAGTTTAAAATTAACCATACTTTTATCCAACCGGAATATTATAGAGATGATCCAAAAGATTATATTATTCCCGATAAATAGGAGAAGAACGTAGATAACTCAAAGAGATTGGAATTAAAAAATATTTAAACATAACAAATTAATATACAATAAATTACAAAAATATAAATACATGAAATGGATCAGCAAAACATTTGATGAGCTTAATGGTTTAGAGTTGTATAAAATTTTACAGCTCAGAAATGAAGTTTTTGTTGTGGAACAAGATGTGGTTTATCAAGATGCCGATGATAAAGATCAAAAAGCCATACATTTATTTCTGAAAGACATTGATAAAATCGTGGCTTATGTCAGAATATTTAATGCCGGAGACTATTTTGAAAATCCTTCAATTGGCAGGGTGGTTGTTCACCCGCAATACAGAAGAAAAAATTTTGGAAAAGAAGTGATGGAAAAAGCCATTCGTTATGTCTTGATAAACTTTGAAAATAAAAAAATTGAAATCAGCGCACAAACCTATCTTAAAAAATTCTATAACAATCTTGGATTTAAAGAAGAAGGAGAAATTTATTTAGAAGATACTTTGCCGCATTTCAGAATGATAAGAAAATAATTCTAACAAAAAAAATTATGAAACGAACATGATTTCCATTAATCATAAAATCACACAGACAGATGATTAAAAAAATCACGAGAGAGAAAAACGGTTTTATATGTGTTCCTGATTTTATATAAATTTACCGATGAAGTAATACTATTTTCTCTTATAAACAAACTTGTTTCCGTTCAATGTCAAAATCATTTCTTTTTTGTCTATACTTTCAATTTTATAAGCATAATCATCTGTGGAAGAAGTATGATTTCCGATACTTTCAACGGTGAAAATTATTTTATCTCCGTCGAGCTTCCATTTTTTGTACAAAAGTGTTGCCATATTCACAGATTCTGCCGTTCCGTCAGAATTAAGTTTAAAAATCAATTCATCATCAGAATTAGGAATTTGTTCCGCCCAAGTGCCTACAAATTGTTGTATTTCTTTATCGAACTCCGGTTTTTGAGTTGCTTGTTGCTCGTTTTGTGTTTTTATCTCTTGTTTATTTACTTCTTCTGACTTTTTGTTTTCAGAGCAAGAAGAAAAAATAAAAAATCCCATTAAAATCACGGATAGAAATATACTTTTTTTCATATGTTTATTGTTTTATTTAATTGTAAATCAGTTTATTATATTTTTTTATACTATTTTATTGCTTTTCTCCGAATTGTTAGTTCGTGAGCTATCAACATTTAACCCCTGCGTGGGGGTATAAAAATGACTAACATTTTGATATTTATTATTCGTTAATTCTTAAATCGCTTCGCCCAACTTTCTCCTTTAAACTTTAAACTCATCGCCATAAGTGTTTTACGATATTATTCATCATGTCTGTATCATTGAAACGTAAAAATATGTTTTTTGTTATTTAAAAACATATTTATAAAAATTCTAAATAATAAAAATATTCACACAAACCCAATAAAATCAGCTATATACTGTTTATATAAATAAAACTTATAATATTTTTTAAAACAATAAATAAAAAATTAAATTCAAAATAAAATAGGCTTGTATAAGCAAATATTTTTACTA
>CAZAXU010000045.1:0-14904 GCA_964489245.1 uncultured Flavobacteriaceae bacterium | reverse complement strand
TTTCCTTTTAAAGCTGCAGTTAAATATACCCAATAATATGATTTCCATCTTATTGTCCAATGATTTATATACTTTGTTAGCACCTTTATTTTTTCAATTCCCAACCTAAATATTTCACTCCAATTTCTTGAGAAAAATATTTGATTTTTAAATTTAATTCTGTCAAAGTTTCTATATCTAATTTTGTTTCTTGAATAAGTGTTAAAACATTACCTTCAATAGATTCAAATTTAAATCCTTCGCTTTCTTTCAAAGGTTCTGCAATAATTTCCAAATTTTCTTTTTCTCCTTTAAAAGTATGTGATAATTTGACTATATCTTCTTTATTAATTCCAGAACCAAATAGTTTTTCAATTTTTTTTCTTTCATTAATTTTTTGTTTAAAAATTTCATTTGGTTTTATTCTGTCATCAAAATATCCCCATTTTTTATATGTACTAAATTCTTTTTTTATAATTCGTTCATTTAATTCAAAACTATCTAATTCGCTTTTTAGTTGTTTTACATTATTTGTTTGAAATACCAATTCAACAATGTAACCATAACTCATTTTTGCAACAAAACGTGAGTCAGACGTAATATTTTGAATGAGATTTTTTTGCAATGATAGTAATTCTAATGCAGTGTCTTTAAACGGAAGTCCATTATCAGAACAGTATTCTGGGTTGATGTACATAATTAGTCGTAATCCATTTTGCAAAATTTTATGATTTAATTCGTTAGAGTGTTTTAAATCAAATTCAATAAGTGCCTTAAAAGTTTTATTGTTATCTTCATATTCATAAGAATAAAATTCCCATTCATCATTATGGACGATAGATTGATTTTCGATTGGTTTATTACTATTAAATAATTTGTCAAATATTCCCATTTTCTTTAATTTCAGTTTGTATATTGTTACTAACGACTACTTGTATGAGCCCTTACATTTGTTTTAATAAATTTACAGGGATAATATTCCCTTTTATTTAGATGTAAGCAAGGTGAACCATTGTATGCGCAAAGATACTAACTTCGAGGTAAACCACAAAACCGCTATTGACGGTTATACAATGTTAGCCATAGTTATTGATTTACCTTTTCAATATTTCAATCAATCGTTCATTTATATAATAATTTCCCGTTCCTAATTTTTCTTTTTTGAGCAATCCGTCTTTTGCCAATTGATTTAGATATTTTGATGCTGTTATTCTCGATACTCCTAAGTCATTTTCTATAAATTCAATTTTTGTATAAGGATGCTTAAATAGATTATTGAGTAAATCTTGACTGTAAAATTTATAATTATCTCTTAATAAATTCTTGTATTCAAATATTAATTCTTTTATTTTTCCTATTAAGATAGTAGTTTCTTTTGAAATCTGTTCAACAGCATTAAGCATATACAAAATCCAATTCTCCCAATTATCCGTTTCTCTTACTTCTTGTAGAAGTTTGTAATATTGTCCTTTGTTTTCTATAATATATCGGCTTAAATACAATATTGGTAAATCCAACAAGTCGTTCATTACTAAATACAACACATTGATAATTCTACCTGTTCGACCGTTTCCGTCATAAAAAGGATGAATACTCTCAAATTGATAATGTATTATTCCCATTTTCACCAGCGGATCTAAATCTGACATTGTTTCATCATTGATAAATTGCTCCAAATTTACCATTAGTTCTAAAATTGTATCATAGTCTTGTGGCGGTGTGTAAACAATTTCTCCTGTTGTTGCATTTTTTAGAGCTGTTCCGGGAACTTTTCTAAATCCTGCATTGTTCTTTTCTAATTCGGATTGAATTTGAATAATATCGTTGTTCGTTAGAATTTTGTTCTCTGAGATTAGCGAAAATCCTTTTTTGAGTGCTGAAATATAATTCTGGACTTCCTTTGCGTTTAAAGATTTAAATCCATCCAAATTTAATTCAGCTTTAAATATATCATCATGAGTAGTAATAATATTTTCAATAGCTGAACTGTCTTTTGCTTCTTGAAGTCCTAATGTGTTTATTAATATATTTTCATTTGGAATGCTCGAAACAAAACCTTTTAATTCTGCAAGTGCTCTATGTGCAGAAGCAGTTTTTCTTAATATAGTTTTACTTTCAATATCCTTTTTTATAGGTAATTTAATTAATTCATTTGGTTTCATTATGTAAAGTTTTTCCGTTTTTCTTTACAAAGATACAGTATTATGATAAGAAAATCCATTTTTCTTTACATAGTTTTTTTTAATGATAAGATTTTTAATTTTTTTTATCAGAGTGATTTTTCCGTGGTGATATTATGGCTAACGCCCTGCTAAACGCAGTTCTACATTTTGAACGAAGATACAATAAATTTGTATAAGCATACTTATTCCACAGAAAAAGAACTGGTTATGTTTATAATTTCGCAACGAAATTAATGATTATTGGCAAATAATCCAAAAAATCTTAGAAATTAGTAGAAAGATGTCTCGATATAATGAAGCGGAGCTTCATCACTCGACATGACAAAAAAAGTAAAAAGTTTATAAAGTTGAAAGTTTATAAAGTTGAAAGTTTATAAAGTTGAAAGTGAAAAGTTGAACGAAGCGATTAGTAGATTGGAAATTGACGATTGGATATTTTAGAAGTTTTTTTGCCGCGAATGCACGAATTTAAAGGCAAGATTTACTTCTAAATCTGCAATCATTTCGGCACTCTAACTTTATAAACTTTCAACTTTAAACTCCCTCAAAGCATTCCCAACATTAATTTTGCTTCTTCGCTCATAAAATCTTTAGACCAAGGCGGGTCAAACGTGAGTTCTATTTCAGCTGATTTTACTCCGGCGGTTGCATCAACTCTTGTTCTGACTTCTTCGGGAAGCGAGTCGGCTACCGGACAGTTTGGAGCGGTGAGTGTCATGAGTATTTTCACATTGTTGTCTTTGTCTATATCGATATCATAAATCAAGCCTAATTCGTAGATATCAACCGGAATTTCAGGATCATAGACCAGTTTCATTTGTTGCACAATGGCATCTTCCAAAATTTTTTTTGGTATTTTGTGTTTAGACATATTCTTTATTGTATTTGTTTTTTGGCAAGTTCATTGATTCTTTTCATCACGGCTTCCAATCCCATTTTTCTGGTTGGTGATAAATGTGCTGCCAAATCGATTTGCTTAATCAAATTAAAATCATAATCGGCAATTTCATTTGCAGAAAAACCATTCAAAAGATTGAGCAACATGCTGATAACACCTTTTCCCAGAATAGCTTCGCTATCGCCTTTAAAATAGAGCTTGCCATCGATGTTTTTCATAGTCAGCCAAGATGCAGATTGACATCCTTCTACTTTATTCTCGGGGGTTTTGTCTTGCTTGTCAATCATGGGCAATTCTGTGCCCATATCCATGATGTAGTTATATTTCTCGTTCCAATCTTGAAGCATTTCAAAATCATCGAGCAATTCTTGTTCTTTTTCTTTTAGTGATTTCATTGGTTTTTAGATTTTATGATTATCTTTTTGTGGCACATTGCAAAATACATTCTTCACAAGCATCCAGTTCACCGTTCAACCTTTTTTTAACCAAATCTTTGGTGGGTTCAACAAGCTCTTGAAGTTTAATCGTGTCGATAATTTCGCCAACAAAGGCATAGAGTTGCAAAAGTTGTGCATCGCGTTTGGAAATGCCGCGTTGCCGAATATAAAACAAAGCGTCTTCATCAATTTGTCCGGTGGTGGAGCCATGACTGCAACTAACATCGTCAGCATAGATTTCGAGAAATGGTTGCGAACTGATTTTTGCTTTATCCGTTAAAAGAATATTGTCGTTTTTTTGATATGCATTGGTTTGTTGCGCATTTTTTTTGACCAAAATCTGTCCGTTAAAAAATCCGTGTGATGAGTCATCGAGAATCCCCTTAAATTTTTGATTGCTATAACTGTTTTTTGAGCTGTGTGAAACATGAATTATATTGTCGGATTGCTGTGTTTTGTCCACAAGATATAAGCCGTATAAATTCACTTTTACATTTTCGCCCCTAATGTTGGCAAACTGTTCGTTGCGGAGCAATTTTCCGTTGAGTTCTATGAAATTTGAATATAATTCGGCATTTTCTTCCACACGATAATAACTATTGCTTAATAAAGCGCTTAAGTTGTTGATATTTTGATACTTATACCAATTTAGTTTGGCGTTCTTTTTGATGAATATCTCTGTATTGTATGTGGCAAAATGACTGCGATGTATATTGGAATCATCACATTGAATCATATTAATCTGCGCATTTTCTTCTAAAATAATCAAATTTCTGGTGTTGACGAGCGCATCTGCTTTTGCATCCAGTTTGTGTGTGATTTGCAGGTTGAATTTTTTGATATTTTTGGGAACGTATAAAAACAATCCGTCTGAAAAAGTTGCTGTATTCAGATAATCAATCGGGTTGTCGGAATTTTTGATCAGTTGATGAAAATATTCCTGAACCAGTTCGGGATATTTTATGGCAGCGGCCTTCAGACTGCCGACAATAATCCCGTTTTTGAGTGTCTCCAATTCTTTGTCTGCTACAAAATTTCCGTTGATCAACACAATATCTTTACTACTGATTTCCGGAACTTTGCAGATATCGATATAAGAAGTTTGTTCTTTATAAATATTTCCGATGCTTGGATGAAAATATTGGTTGCTAAATTTTGAAAGTTTTGTTTTTTGCCATTTTTCATTTCTGATTGTCGGCAGACCGGACAACTTGAAATTCTCAAAAGCATCTTTTCTTATTTTTTGAACAAAATCTTGACTTGGGTTGTTTTCAAATTGCTTTTCAAAAAAATCTATAATTTGTTGTTCTAGTTTGTTTTTTGACATTTTAAAGCGTTTTTTGACTTAATTCTTCTATCCATGCATAGCCTTTCTTTTCCAATTCAAGCGCCAAGTCTTTATTGCCTGATTTCACAATTTTCCCATCATACATCACATGCACAAAGTCGGGAACAATATAATCTAACAAACGTTGGTAGTGCGTAATGACCAAAAAAGAATTGTTTTTGTTGTGCAATTTGTTCACGCCCTCTGCAACTGCGCGTAGGGCATCGATATCCAAACCGGAATCGGTTTCGTCCAGAATAGACAATTCCGGCTCAAGCATTGCCATTTGAAAAATTTCGTTTCTCTTTTTTTCTCCACCTGAAAAGCCTTCATTCACAGAACGATTTTTGATTTTGTCCGGCATATTTACGAATTTTTGCTTTTCTCTATATAGTTTTAAAAATTCTCCGGGTTTGATGGGGTCTGTGCCCCTGTATTTCCTTTTGGCATCAATGGCAGCTTTCATAAAATTGGTCATACTGACTCCGGGAATTTCAACAGGATATTGAAATCCCAGAAAAATACCTTCCAAGGCACGTTCTTCGGGGCTCAAATCTAAAATGTTTTTGTTTTTAAAAAGAATCTCACCCTTGGTGATTTCGTAGCCGTCTTTTCCGGTGATGACATTTGCCAAGGTGCTTTTTCCGGTGCCGTTGGGTCCCATAATAGCATGGATTTCTCCGGATTTTATGCTTAAGTTTAATCCTTTCAGGATCTCTTTATTGCCAATTTCGGCATGTAAGTTTTTTATTTCTAATATTGGTTTCATTTATCTGTTGATTTATTTATCTGTTTATGCTATGCAATAGAAACAATAAAATATTTATCGTTGCTATTTTTTATTTTTTATCGGGTTTTTAGCCCGAAGCTGTTAACATTCGCCTCTTTCAGGCTTAATTATAATTTATCAATCATGGATATTTCATGAATTAATTGTTTATAAAAACGTTCAACCTATATCTTGGGACATTCCTTTTTCCTTTTTATCCCACACTTCCTTCCAAACTGATTTCCAAAAGTTTTTGTGCCTCTACGGCAAATTCCATCGGCAATTGGTTGAGCACTTCTTTAGCATAGCCGTTCACAATCATATTGACGGCAGATTCTTCATCCAATCCGCGTTGTTGCAAATAAAACAATTGCTCATCAGATATTTTTGATGTGGTGGCTTCGTGTTCCACCACAGACGATTTATTTTCTATGTCGATATATGGAAAAGTATGTGCACCGCATTGGTCTCCCATCAACAATGAGTCGCAAACCGAATAGTTTCTTGAATTGACGGCATTTCGTTTCACATCGACCAATCCGCGGTAAGAATTTTGACTTTTTCCTGCTGAAATCCCTTTGCTGATAATGGTGCTCTTGCTATTTTTTCCAATATGAATCATTTTGGTTCCCGTGTCTGCCTGCTGATGGTTGTTGGTGACTGCAACCGAATAAAATTCTCCTACGGAATGGTCTCCTTTCAAAATGGTTGAGGGATATTTCCATGTGATGGCAGATCCGGTTTCGACTTGTGTCCAACTGATTTTGGAGTTGTTTCCTTTGCAAATGCCGCGTTTGGTTACAAAATTAAAAATACCGCCTTTTCCATTCTTATCCCCGGGATACCAATTTTGAACGGTAGAATATTTGATTGCGGCATCTTTCATGGCAATAAGTTCAACAACGGCAGCATGCAGCTGATTTTCATCCCGTTGCGGTGCAGTGCAGCCTTCGAGATAGCTCACATATCCACCTTCTTCAACCACCACCAAAGTTCTTTCAAATTGTCCGGTTCCGGCGGAATTAATTCTGAAATAACTGGACAGTTCCATCGGACTTTTAACGCCTTTCGGAATGTATACGAATGAACCGTCCGTGAATACGGCAGAATTCAACGCAGCATAATAGTTGTCGGAATAAGGAACAACACTTCCGAGATATTTTTTGACCAGCTCCGGATAATTTTTCACAGCTTCACTAATCGGACAAAAGATGATACCTCTTTCATTCAATTCTTTTTGAAAAGTGGTTTTTACCGATACGCTGTCAAAAACCGCATCAACGGCAACATTGGATAAAGCTTTTTGTTCATCTAACGGAATGCCCAGTTTCTTATAGACTTCTAAAATTTCAGGATCAACTTCATCCAGACTTTCGAGCTTTTTTTTAGGCTTGGGTTTTGCATAATAAATCAACTCGTTGAAATCTATTTCCGGAATTTTCAGGTGTGCCCATTCGGGTTTTTCCATTTTTTTCCATGCACGGTATGCTTTGAGCCTGAAATTTAAAACCCATTCGGGTTCCCCTCTGATCTCAGAGATTTTTGTAACAATATCTTCGTTTAAACCTTTTGGAAACATGTCCATCTCGATATCTGAAGAAAATCCGTATTTATATTCTTGCTCAGTGACTTCCTGCAATATTTTATCTTGTTGTTCTTCTTTGGAATTCATTATTTAGAATCGTTTTAAATACGATCCAAAAGTACAAAAAAATAATCTACTATTTATAATTATTCTTAATAAATTTAGCCTATGACGGTATAAAAAAATATTATGGCTTTTTTTGTTTTAGGATGCTTGGCAAACATATCTTTGCTCTTGAATTTGAACTTATTCATAACGGATATTTTTGGTTAATTGTTAAGAAAGCAGGTCATAGAAATATGGGCTGCTTTTTTATAGGCGTTTTATTATTTGGAAAGATTCTAAATAATATTATCTTTGCATTTTATAAAACAAATTCATGAGAGAGCGAGGCGGCTCCATGTGTACTTCCGATAAGAATAGAGGATTGGAATAGTTTTATTTTCAGTTAATTATAAAATTTCTATATATGAAAAATTTACTTGTCATCTCTAATATCATTTTATTAATCACAACACTTATTTTGTCTTATATTCTGTTGTTTGTAGGAACAGATTCGGTTAAAGTTCCTGACGAGAGCAGAATCATGGTTCAATATCCTCCGGATTTACATGATTTGGTTTTAAGTGAGATGCGAGACTATTTGGAAGTTATTCATGAAATCAATCAAGGAATGGCAGAAAATAATCCCCAAAAAATTATTGAAGCGGCAACACGTCAGGGAAAAGCATCTTTGTCTGATACGCCTGCAAGATTGTTGAAATTATCTCCTTTGCCGTGTAAAAAAATGGGATTTAAAGGGCATGATTTGTTTCAAGAAATTGCAGATAGTGCCGGAATAAATTATAAACAATCGACCACGGTGATGCAACTGGCAAGACTCACAAACAATTGTGTGACTTGTCACAGAACTTATAAGCTTGGCAGGTGAAATGCTTGAAATATTTTTTCAGAAGGATGAAAATAAAATTATACATTTGCTATTTGAAAAGATTCTAAATAATGAAGTTGATAGATTTACAGAAAAATCAAGTCGGAATACTTGCCAATTGTCAGAATAACAATTTGCCTTTGAAGCTGATGGAGATGGGTTGTGTGGATGGTGTAGAAATCGTTTTTTTGAATAAAGCCCCCTTAGGTTTCCCTTTCTATTATAAGATTGGAGACACAAGAATTGCGTTGGGAGAAGAGATTGTTGAAAAAATTGAAATTGTATTGGCAAATGAATAAGAAACTAAAAATAGCCTTGGTTGGCAATCCGAATACCGGCAAAACTTCTTTGTTTAACAAACTCACCGGTTTACATAAAAAGATAGGTAATTATCCGGGAATTACAGTGAATAGAATTTCGGGTAACTTTTCTTTGGACGACGGCACTGATATAGAACTTATTGATTTGCCCGGCACTTATAGTCTGCATCCGTCTTCAAAAGATGAAGAAGTGGTGCTGAGAGAGCTTTTGCTCAATGAAGAAAAAATAGATGGAATCATTGTGGTGGCAGATGTAACCAACCTCAAGAGGAACATGATTTTGCTCACGGAATTACAAGATTTGGAACTCCCTTTGATGTTGGCAATCAATATGTGCGATGAGATGGAGCGTAAAGGTATTGAGATCGATGTGGAGAAGTTGCAAGAAGAACTTCAAATTCCGGTGACCTTGGTCAGTGCTAAAAAAAGCAAAGGAGACGGAAAAAGATCAGGGAAAGGACGCATTCACCAAATGAAGGAAATGATTCCTAAAATGTTTGAAAGCAAACCAAAGACATTTTTTGACCGATATGGCTTGACCGACGGAAACATAGACCAAATCAAATCTGAATATTCAAAAGAGAACCTGTATAAAATATGGTTGGTTTTTTCTGAGCAAGAACATTTTTTTGACAAAAATATTTCTTTATACCTTGCTGTCGAATCTTTGAAATTTGACAAGACACAAATCAAAAGACTTTTGCAAAAGGAAGTCATTAAGCGCTATAAAAGCATTAATGCCATTTTGAAAAACACTTATCATATAAACAAAGATAAGGCAACCGGATTAACAGACCGATTGGACAGAATATTGCTTCATAAGTTTTGGGGGTTATTAATTTTCAGTTTAATTATGTTCGTTGTTTTTCAAGCCATATTCACTTGGGCATCCTATCCGATGGATTTGATTGATGCTTTTTTTTCAAATACTTCGGTATATTTAAAAACACATTTGCCTGACAATCAGATTACCGGACTTTTGACAGACGGAATATTGTCCGGAATTGCCGGGGTGTTGATGTTTGTGCCTCAAATCGGTATTTTGTTTTTTTTCATTGCGCTACTTGAAGAGATGGGATACATGAGCAGAATCGTTTTTTTGATGGATGAAATCATGCGACCTTTTGGTCTAAGCGGAAAAAGTGTGGTGCCTCTGCTTTCGGGAACGGCTTGTGCTGTTCCGGCAATTATGAGCGCAAGAACCATAGAAGATTCAAGAGAACGCCTTGTCACCATGCTGATTACTCCTTTCATAACTTGTTCTGCCAGATTGCCGGTTTATACGATTATTATTGCACTAATCATTCCGCAGAAAGATGTGTTGGGTTTCATGAATCTTCAAGGATTGGTTTTGTTGGCTCTATATTTTTTAGGATTTTTTGCAGCGGTATTTTCTGCTTATTTGCTTAGCAAATTTATTAAATCGAGATATAAACGTTACTTTATTTTGGAAATGCCGGAATATAAATTGCCTATTGTCAAGAATGTGACGATTACAATTTTGGACAATTTAAAAGCATTTGTCTTTGGTGCGGGAAAAATTATTGTTGCTTTTTCCATAATTCTCTGGTTTTTGGCGACCCATGGCACGGAGCAATTCAGGCAAGCAGAAAAACATTACAGATTGGAACAGAAGAGAGGAGATGTGCAAAAAATTGATTTGAGTGCATATAAACTGGAACATTCATATTTAGGCACAATGGGCAAGGCAATTGAACCGGTAATCAAGCCTTTGGGATATGATTGGAAAATAGGCATTGCGCTACTCACTTCATTTGCTGCACGAGAAGTTTTTGTAAGCACGCTCTCTACGATTTATAGCGTTCAAGACGGAAGTGACAACAGATTGATTAGAGAAAGACTCGCTGCGGAAAGAAGCGTGTTCACGGGAGAAAAAACTTTTACCTTTGCCGTGGGGATTTCATTGTTGCTTTTTTATGTTTTTGCCATGCAATGTTTCAGCACGCTTGCAACTTTGAAAAATGAAACAAAATCATGGAAATGGCCGGTGTTGGTTTTCTTTTATATGACGGGAATTGCATATATAACGGCATTCATTGCCTATCAAACTCTTAAATAATGGTGGAAAATATCCTTATATTACTAGCGATAATTTGGGCATTATATCAAATTTATACTCATATTTTTTCAAAAGGGCATGAAGATTGTAATAAATGTGTGAAATGAATAAATCGTACATTTTGATAAAATATATGTTGTTTTAAGGATTAAAGAACAGCAGAATTTTACTAACTTTGTACTGTCCAGTTTATATTTCAGACATTGAGTTTATCTAAAGCATATTCAAAATTTTCAGAAAAAGTCAAAACTTTTGCAACCCAATCATCTCCAAGATGGTTTGTGTTTGTGATTGACCTTTTTTTGGTGGTTTATGCTTTCCTGATTTCTTACTTGATTCGATTTAATTTTACTTTTCAATTCGGAGACCATAAATTCTTTCAACAAATTCCTCTTATTGTAGTACTTGCGGCTATCAGTTTTTTAATTTTCGGATCTTATAAAGGAATTGTCAGACATACCGGAATGAGAGATGCGGAAAATGTGGCTAAAGCAATTTCTGTGATGACTGTCATTTTGCTTTTGATTGTTTATGCATCGAGAAAATTTGAAATCTTTAAATATTGGAATGTTCCTCTTTCGGTTGTAGGAATGAATTTGTTTGTGTCAATTGTGTTGCTGATTGGCAGCAGGATGGTCTACAAGTCGTTTTATTATAGACTGGCTTATCATTTTGAAGAACCTAAAAGAGTAATGATTTATGGAGCACATACAGGAATTCAAACTTATGATGCGCTCAAAAATGATACGGAAAATAAATATGATATTTTAGGATTTATAGATGAAAGACCGGAATATGTGAATAAGATGATTCATAGAATAAAAGTATTTCATCCTGATAAAATCACGGAAAAATTCATTGTTGATAAAGATGTGGAAGAAATTATTATCAGTAAGCCTGAAGCCACACCCATAGAGCTGTTGGAAATTGCAGATAATTATACAAAACACGGAGTTAAAGTAAAAACGGTTCCGCATATCAACAGATGGATTAACGGGGAGTTGAATGTAGGTCAAATCAAGGAACTGAATATAGAAGAACTTTTAAACAGGGTTCCCATCAAGATTGACAATGCCGATATCGAAAAAGATATTAAAAATAAGGTTGTATTGATTACGGGAGCTGCCGGATCCATAGGAGCGGAGATTTCGTCTCAAGTCATTTATTTCAAGCCGAAGCAACTCGTTATGATTGATCAGGCAGAATCTGCATTATATGATTTGCAACAAGATTTTTATAGAAAAGGATATGCTGATAATTTTATATCTGTCGTGGCAGATGTTCGTTCCAAAGAACGTATGGATTTCTTGATGAAAAAATATAGACCCGAGGTGATTTTTCATGCGGCGGCCTATAAGCATGTGCCCCTGATGGAAGAAAATCCTTATGAAGCTGTTAAAGTGAATGTGCTGGGATCGAAAAATATGATGGATCTTGCCGTGAAATATGATGTGAGCAAATTCGTGATGATTTCCACAGACAAGGCTGTAAATCCAACCAATGTGATGGGGGCAACAAAAAGAGTTGCAGAAATGTACTCTACTTGTCAACAACAAAAAACAGATAAAACCAAATTTATTGTGACCAGATTCGGGAATGTCTTAGGCTCTAACGGATCTGTGATACCTTTGTTCAGAAAACAAATAAAACAAGGAGGCCCTTTAACTGTGACACATAAAAATATCACTCGATTTTTTATGACGATCCCGGAAGCCTGCCAGTTGGTTCTGGAAGCAGGAGTGATGGGAAAAGGTGGAGAAATATTTGTTTTTGATATGGGCGCTCCCGTAAAAATATTTGATTTAGCCATCAAAATGATTCAGCTTTCCGGATTGCGCTATCAAAAAGATATAGACATAAAAATAACAGGATTGCGTCCCGGAGAAAAACTCTATGAAGAAGTTTTGGGCAGCGATGAAGGGGATTTGCCAACCCACCATCCGAAAATAAAAATTGCCCAGCTCGGCGAAGTTTTTTGTGAAAATATATGCCAAAAGGTAGGAGACTTATATGCCTATGACAGCTTGACCGACATGGAAATAGTAGAAATTATCAAGCAAATTGTTCCTGAATTTAAATCTAATAATTCTGTATACAGCAAATTAGATTCTTAGTCTAAATAGTTGGAAGCTTCACAAATATGCCGTACATTTGATGAACAAATCAAAACGAAACCGTTATGGAAACAAAAAAGAACTTTAATAATACGTTATTCACTTTTGCATTTATCTACGCAATTTTAGGCATTGTATTTATGCTTATAAAATCACCACTCGCAGATCCAAAATCAACATCTACAATGATTTTCGGGTTTGTTTCACTATTCTCGTTCATTGCCGTTCCTGTTCTGGCTGTCTGGTATTTTAAGAATAAGGGCGAAGTTGTCACCTTAGGGAAATCCGTGAAATTAGGCGTCTTGGTCGGACTTTTGGGTGGACTTTTGGTTGGAATTTATGCTTTTATATACTTCAAGTTCATTAATCCTGATATTATTGATCAAATTATTGAAATGTCTAATCAAATGCTGGAAGAATCAGGAATTTTGTCTGAAGAACAAATTGCCAAACAAACTGAAACCAGTCAAAGTATTTTTGCACCGATGCAACTTGTAGGAAACATATTCACCGGTCTGCTCTACGGTGTCATTGGAGGGCTTTTAGGAGGATTGTTTTTCAAAACACCACAACGAGAAGAATATTAATTTTTATTGAATATGGATTTATCTATTGTAATTCCTTTGTTGAATGAGGCCGAGTCTTTGCCGGAGTTGCATCGTTGGATACATGAAGTAATGCAGAAGCAAAATTTTTCTTATGAAATTATTTTTGTG
This sequence comes from uncultured Flavobacteriaceae bacterium, assembly GCA_964489245.1. Taxonomy (GTDB): domain Bacteria; phylum Bacteroidota; class Bacteroidia; order Flavobacteriales; family Flavobacteriaceae; genus CAZAXU01. The sequence continues at coordinate 1,565 of CAZAXU010000045.1, read as the reverse complement.
GATGATGGCAGTACGGATGATTCCTGGAAGATTATCAACGAAATAAACCGGAAAAATCAGAATGTCAGAGGAATTAAATTTAAAAAAAATTATGGCAAGTCACAAGCTTTAAATGCAGGATTTTTAGAAGCACAAGGAGATGTGGTGCTTACAATGGATGCTGATTTGCAAGATAATCCGGAGGAAATCCCCGAGCTATATCAAATGATTCAAAAAGACGGATATGATTTGGTATCCGGATGGAAAAGGCTTCGGCATGATTCTAAAATTAAAAAAAATTTACCGTCAAAATTGTTTAATTGGGCAGCAAGGAGAGTTTCCGGCATTCATCTGCACGATTTCAATTGCGGACTGAAAGCTTATAAAAAAGAAGTGATAAAAGATGTGAATGTTTATGGAGAAATGCATCGCTATATTCCGTTTCTTGCCAAAAATGAAGGCTACACTAATATCACGGAAAAAGTAGTAAAGCATCAAGCACGAAAATATGGCGAAACCAAATTTGGTTCAGGAAGATTCATCAAAGGTGTTTTAGACTTGATTTCTCTTTGGTTTTTAACCAGATTTTCGAAACGTCCCATGCATCTTTTTGGAGCATTGGGAATTTTGATGTTTCTGATTGGTTTTGCCGCAACATTTGGCATTTTGGCAGTGAAAGCATATAAATTGATCTATCATATTCCAACACATTTAATCACAGACAGACCTTGGTTTTATATAGCATTGACAGCAATGATATTGGGGAGTCAATTTTTTCTGGCAGGATTTCTGGGTGAACTCATTCTGAAAAACAGCACCAAAATCAGTTATTATAGAGTTGAAAAAAGTATTTAATTTTGTTTTTTTAATACTTTAGCAGACTGTCCACCGAATAGTTTTTTAGTTTATTTTTCCCCTCAAGAAACTCCAGTTCAATCAGAAAGTTGAGCATAACGACTTTTCCGCCTGCTTTTTCAACCAATTTTGCAACAGCTTGTGCGGTTCCTCCGGTTGCCAATACATCATCGTGAATCAATACTCTTTCTCCGGACTTGATGGCATCGATATGCATATTCAACGTGTCTGTTCCATATTCCAAATCATAAGATTCTTCATATGTTTTGTAAGGAAGTTTCCCCGGTTTTCTGATGGGTACAAAACCGGCATTGAGATGTTCTGCCAAAAGACTTGCAAAAAAGAAGCCTCTTGCTTCAATGCCAACAACTTTATCGATATGGTCAGGAACGGGTTTTAGAAGTTCTGTCAAGGTTTGTTTCATAGCATCCGGACTGGCTAATAAAGGAGTGATATCTTTGAAAATAATACCCGGTTTAGGGAAATCTTTGACATTTCTGATATATTTCTCAATAGAATTTTTCATAGGATTTTCTTAATGTTTTTATCGGGATAAAGTTAGTCAAAAAAATATATAATTTTCCTGTGTGTGATTGGAATTTATAATACATGACATTAAAAGAGCAAAGCAACTCAAAAAGAGCTGTACTTCAAGTGATTCCGACAGTCCCGAATTATCGGGACAAACCTGTAACCTTCTATATAAAAAAAGGCGTTCCGGTTGGTACGCC
>CAZAXU010000044.1:0-15402 GCA_964489245.1 uncultured Flavobacteriaceae bacterium | reverse complement strand
ATAAATTTGTATTTTTGGGGGTATTAAAATAAGAAATATGATAGCAAAACCGTTTGTCCATATTGAGCTTTTTGTAGAAATACTTTGGATATAAACCAAGTTTTCAAATGAATTTAGCTTTTAACACACACAAGGCGATAGAGTACACCAGCAAATCTCAGATTGCCCGTGTTCTAACAGAAGATTGGGTCAAAACAAATAGTTATTGCCCTAACTGTGGAGAAATACGTTTAAATGAATTTGAAAACAATAAACCGGTAGCAGATTTTTATTGTTCAACTTGTTCAGAACAATTTGAATTAAAAAGTAAAAATGCAATTAAAGTTGGTAATAAAATTGTTGACGGAGCGTATTCAACAATGATAAAAAGAATTAATTCAGATGAAAATCCGAATTTCTTTTTTCTTACTTATGATAAAACAAAATGGGAAGTAAATAATTTTCTAATTATTCCTAAACATTATTTTACTTCTGAAATTATTATTAAAAGAAAGGCTTTAAGCAAAACTGCAAGACGTTCCGGATGGGTTGGTTGTAATATTGATATTACAAAAGTCCCCGAAAACGGACGTATTTTTCTTGTTAAAAATTCAGAAATCATTCCAAAAGAAAAAGTTCAATCCAAATGGAAAGGAACAGAATTTTTAAGAACGAAAAAAGGAGAAAGTAAAGGATGGATTTTAGATATTATGAATTGCGTTGACGCTATTCAAAAAGAAACATTTACATTAAAAGAAATGTATGCTTTTGAAGAAACATTAAAACTAAAATATCCAAATAACAATTTTATCAAAGACAAAATAAGACAACAGTTACAATTTTTGAGAGACAAAGGGCTTATTGAGTTTAAAAATAGAGGAACTTATAAAAAGATTAAATTATGAAAACGTTTGAATTTGAAATACAAGAATTACTGTCACGAATAATTGAGGTGGAAGCCCAAAATGAAGATGAAGCATATCTAAAAGTAAAAGAAATGTATCAAAAAGAAGAAATAGTATTGGATAACTCTGATTGTGTTGAAACTGAAATTAAGAAATTTGAAAATGAATAATTTACAAGACAATTCATCAAATTTCATCCTATATACTTCCAACACCGGAGATGTTAAGGTCAATGTTTTTTTGGAAAATGAAACAATTTGGTTAACTCAAAAATCTATTGGAGAACTATTTGGCAAATCTAAATCAACCATAAGTGAGCACTTAAAAAATATCTTTAATGAAGGTGAATTGGATGAAAATTCAGTTGTTCGGAATTTCCGAACAACTGCAACAGATGGCAAATCGTATGAAACAAATTTCTATAATCTTGATGCTATTATTTCAGTTGGTTATCGTGTGAATTCTAAACAAGCCACCCAATTTAGAATTTGGGCAACCAAAACACTAAAAGAATTTATCGTCAAAGGGTTTGTTTTAGATGATGAACGATTAAAACAAGGAAGTCAAATTTTTGGAAAAGATTATTTTGATGAATTACTCGAAAGAATTCGAGAAATACGGGCATCCGAAAGGCGTTTTTATCAAAAAATAACGGATATTTATGCTCAATGTAGTATTGATTATAATCCAAAATCAGAAACAACAATTACCTTTTACAAAACAGTTCAAAATAAATTACACTGGGCAATTACAGGTAATACTGCAAGCGAAATAATCGTAAATCGAGCAGATGCTGATAAAGAAAATATGGGTTTAACAACTTGGAAAAATTCGCCAAAAGGCAAAATTTTAAAATCAGATATTTCAATTGCAAAAAATTATCTTTCCAAAAAAGAAGTTTCAGAATTAAATCGATTAGTAGAACTCTATTTGAACTTTGCTGAACTTCAAGCAGAAAGAAATATTCCAATGAAAATGAATGAATGGATAGTAATTTTAGATAGTTTCTTAAAACTTAACCAATATGATATACTTTCCAATGCAGGAAAAATATCGCATCAAAAAGCATTAGAGAAATCAGCGAAAGAATATGAGAAATTCAGAGTTATTCAAGACCAAAAATATTTATCTGACTTTGATAATGAGATTAAAAAATTAAAGAAATAACGGTTTATCCATTCAAAATATGTAGCCTTCGATATTTCAAGATTCAATAAAATGATTATAATTACGATTCATGAATCACCCATTCTCCGGAATCAATCAGGTTTGCGGCTTTTTTATATTTAATCATTTTCTTTTCACCGGAACTGACATTCATAACCGTGACAACTTGGTTTCGTCCGTAGCTTTTTGTTTTTCTGATGGGCGCAGTGATTCTTTGTTCCTGTCCGCCTTGCATGGCTTGTCTGTTGTTGGCTGCCATTTCTTCTAAAGACGGAATGTCATTTGCTCTGCTCTCTTTTAGTTTTTTCTTAGGTCTTCTTTGTTCTCTTGCTTCATGAACTTGGTTGGGGTCTTGCGTGGGCAAATCTCCTTTAAACAAGAATGACAATACATCTTTATTCACTTTGTCAAGCATGTTTCTGAACAGTTCAAAAGCTTCGAATTTATAAATCAGAATAGGATCTTTTTGTTCATAAGATGCCATTTGAACAGAAGTTTTCAGTTGATCCATCTTATGAAGATGTTCTTTCCATGCTTCATCAATAATGGCCAATGTGATATTTTTTTCAAAGTCAACCACCAATTTTTTTCCTTCAGACTCATAGGCTTCCTTGAGATCAGTGGTCACTTGAATGCTTCTGCTGCCATCGGTGAAAGGAACAACAATTCGTTTATATTTATCTCCTTCGTTTTCATAGACCTGTTTGATAACGGGATAGGCGGTTATGGCTGTTCGTTCAATTTTTTCTTTATAATGTTTGGTGGCAAGCTCATAAATTGTATTGATGAGTTTGAGTTCGTCAATATTTTTAAATTCGTTTTTGCTGACAGGTGAACTGATAGAAAAGGTTTTGATGAGTTCCATCTCAAAGTTTTCATAGTCGCCTTTTGTTTGTTCCACAATGGCTTGAATTGCTTCATAGATCATATTGGCAATATCCACCTTGAGTCTTTCTCCTTCCAAAGCGTGGCGTCTTCGTTTATAGACCAATTCTCTTTGGGCATTCATCACATCGTCATATTCGAGCAATCTTTTACGAATTCCAAAATTGTTTTCTTCTACTTTTTTCTGGGCTCTTTCAATAGATTTTGAAATCATCGGGTGTTGAATGACATCACCTTCTTTCATTCCCATTCTGTCCATGATTTTGGCAATCTTTTCAGATCCGAACAAGCGCATCAAGTTGTCTTCAAGCGAGACATAGAACTGTGAAGACCCGGGGTCACCCTGACGTCCGGCACGACCACGCAACTGTCTGTCCACACGGCGGGAATCGTGGCGTTCAGTTCCGATAATGGCAAGTCCTCCTGATTTTTTTACTTCATCTGCCAGTTTGATATCGGTTCCTCTACCTGCCATGTTCGTGGCAATGGTAACCACGCCGGAGTTTCCGGCTTCGGCAACAATATCCGCTTCTTTCTTATGCTGTTTGGCATTGAGAACATTATGCTGAATTTTGACATAGTTAAGCATTTTGCTTAAAAGTTCAGAGGTTTCAACAGAAGTTGTTCCAACCAAAATAGGTCTGCCTTGTTTGGTTAATTCGTCTATTTCTTGAATTATGGCATTATATTTTTCTCTTTTGGTTTTATAGATTTTATCGTCTTTATCAATTCTTGCCAAAGGCTTGTTGGTGGGAACTTCCACCACATCAAGTTTGTAGATATCCCAAAGTTCACCGGCTTCTGTGATGGCAGTACCTGTCATTCCGGACAATTTTCGATACATTCTGAAGAAATTTTGCAAAGTGATGGTGGCATAGGTTTGCGTGGCGTCTTCAATTTTCACGTTTTCTTTTGCTTCAATGGCTTGGTGTAGCCCATCGGAATAACGGCGCCCTTCCATGATACGTCCGGTTTGTTCGTCCACAATTTTCACTTGATCTTCTAAAACAACATATTCCACGTCTTTTTCAAATAGTGTGTAGGCTTTCAGCAATTGATTGAGTGTATGCAAGCGCTCGCTTTTGGCGGCATATTCTCTGAACAATTGATCTTTCTTTTTATTTTTTTCTATTTCAGCTTCGTCAGACTTATCTATTTTTCCTATTTCTTCACTGATGTTAGGGAGAATGAAAAAGTCGGGGTCTGTATCTTTTGACAAGAATTCAACTCCTTTGTCGGATAGTTCTATGGAATTGTTTTTTTCATCAATTACAAAAAGCAGCTCTTTGTCAACCTTAGGCATTTCCCTATTGTTGTCTTGCATATAGTGTGCTTCTGTTTTTTGAAGTAATTGCTTGACACCTTCTTCGCTTAAAAATTTGATTAGCGCTTTGTTCTTTGGCAGTCCTCTATAAGTTCGTAGCAGATGAAATCCTCCGTCTTTGGTGTTTCCTTCTTTGATTAATTTTTTTGCTAATGCCAATTCTTTGAGCATGTGAGATTTCTGTTCTTGAAAAATTTTTTCAATGAAAGGTTTCAACTCATTGAATTCATGTCTGTCTCCTTGTTCAACAGGTCCGGAAATAATCAAAGGGGTTCTGGCATCGTCAATCAACACGGAATCCACCTCATCGACAATGGCGTAGTTGTGTGGTCGTTGCACCAAATCGTCAGTGGCATGTGCCATATTGTCTCTCAGATAGTCAAAGCCAAATTCGTTATTTGTTCCGTAAGTGATATCGGCTTCGTAGGCTTTTCTTCTGTTTTCCGTGTTTGGTTGGTGTTTGTCGATGCAATCCACTCGCAGCCCCAAAAACTCAAAAATGGGCGCCATCCAAGCGGCATCTCTTTTTGCCAAATAGTCATTCACTGTAACAAGATGTGCGCCCCTGCTTGGGAGTGCGTTGAGATAGAGTGGGAGTGTGGCAACCAATGTTTTTCCTTCACCGGTCATCATTTCAGCGATTTTTCCTTGATGCAGCGTGATGCCTCCGAGCAATTGCACATCATAGTGAACCATATCCCAAACCACTTCTTTTCCTTCTGCATTCCACCGGTTGCTCCAAACGGTTTTGTCATCGTCAACATTGATATATGATCTGGTTGCAGAGAGTTCCCTGTCAAGAGCTGAGGTTGTGACTTCTATGGTTTCATTTTCTTTGAATCTTTTGGCGGTTTCTCTGACAACGGCAAACGCTTCGGGAAGAATATCGTTGAGAACTTTTTCTTCCGTTTTGTAGATTTCATCTTCGAGATTGTCAATGCGGTCGTATATTTCTTCTCTTTGATCCAGATTGGATTCTTTTTCTGCTTGAATTCTTAGATTGTCTTGGTCTGTTTTCAGTTGTTTGGTAGCATCTTTAATCAATGCTCTGAATTCAACAGTTTTATTTCTCAGCGCGTCATGGCTAATATTTTCTAAGGAAGGTGCAAAATTATTTATTTGGTCAAGCAATGATTTCATTGCTTTGATGTCTTTTGATTGTTTGTCTCCTAAAAAAACCTTTAGTAAAGAATTGACTATTTTCATTTGTTCTGTGTGCTTGGAATCTTAATATAATTATTTGTGTCAAAAGTATAAAAAAAAAGTCTCTTTGAAGAGACTTTTATGCTATAATTTCATTGTTTTAGTATTCATCTTCATTCCAAAGAAAGTCTTCTTCGGTTGGATAGTCCGGCCAAATGTCTTGAATGGTTTCGTAGATTTCTTCTTCTTCTTCTATCTCTTGAAGATTTTCTACCACTTCAAGCGGAGCACCTGTCCTGATGGCATAATCTATCAGCTCGTCTTTACTTGCAGGCCAAGGAGCATCGCTTAAATGAGAAGCTAATTCTAGGGTCCAATACATAATTTTAATATTTAAAAGTTTGCAAAAATAACAAAATTGTCTGAATTGTCAAATTTATTTATTTTGGTTTCCAAGGTATTTCCTCGGCTTTCAATTCGAGAGACAATTTCCGTGCCAATACAAACAGATAGTCAGACAGTCTGTTGATATATTGAAGCAGACTCATGTCAATCTCTTCTGTTTCATTGAGATAGGTGATTTTTCGTTCTGCTTTTCGACAGATTGTTCTGCCGATGTGACAGATTGAAACCGCCTGATGCCCTCCCGGAAGTATAAATTGTGTCATTGGCGGTAGCTGTTTGTCCATTTGATCAATTTTTTCTTCTAAAAAACGAGTGTCTTTTTCAGATATTTTTGCAATATTCAGTCTTTTTTTTCCATTAGCCAATTTTTCTTTTGATTTTTCAAGCGCGAGAAAAGAGCCTAAATTGAAAAGTTTGTGCTGAATTTCGACCAATTCGTCTTTATATTTTTTATCGGTAAAATCTCTTAATAGTCCGATATGAGAATTAAGCTCGTCAATGGTTCCGTAAGCTTCAATTCTGGCATGATGTTTTGGAACTCGGGAACCTCCTATCAGGAGGGTGGTTCCTTTGTCTCCGGTTTTGGTATAAACTTTCATAATACTGAATTTTATGTTTGAAAGTTAGATTTATGTATAAAAAGATAACTAAAAAAAGGTTTTGAGATTATCTTTTATTGGCTTCCTCAACATATTTTTGCAGCGCCATGGTCATCGACGGATTTTTTTGTGTTGGCGCCATGATGTCAATTCTTAAGCCTTTTTCTTCAGCAGCTTTTGCGGTTGAATTACCATAAACAGCAATTCGGGTTTCGTTTTGTTTAAAATCAGGAAAATTTTTATACAGAGATTTAATGCCTGATGGACTATAAAAAACCAGAACATCATAGTAAACATCTTTTAAATCAGAGAGATCACTCACACAGGTTTTGAAAAAAGTTGCAGATTGCCATTCTATTCCTGTTTCGTTCAAAACTTTAGGAATAGCGGGTTTTAGCTTGTCTGACGAGGGTAAAAGAAATTTTCCTTCCGGATTTTTTTGAATAATATTGCCTAAATCACTAACGGTTTTATTACCATAATAGATTTTTCTTTTCCGATAGACGATATACCGCTGTAAATAGAGTGCGATTGCCTCGGATTGACAATAATATCGCATGGTTGACGGCACTTGATAACGCATTTCTTCTGCTAGTCTAAAATAATGATCTACAGCGTTTCTACTGGTAAAAATAATGGCACTGAAATCAGGTAATGTAATTTTCTGTTTCCTGATTTCTCGCGCATGAACGCCCTCAATGTGAATGAAAGGAACAAAATCTATTTTTACTTTTGTTTTTTTGGCTAATTGAAAGAATGGAGAGTTTTCTGCTGTAGGTTCCGGTTGAGAAACTAAAATAGTCTTTACTTTCTTCTTTTTCATTACTGATTTTTCACTCATAAAATTTGAAAGCTAACCCAATAAAAAACAAAGATTATTGGTAAAATTTCTAAGATGCAAAGATATAAAAATATTTGGAAAGTTTTTAGATTGGTGTGCTTCTTTATACTGTTGTAATATTTCAATCCGTTGAGAAAGATAAAAATACTAGTAAATACAATAGTAAGATAAGAGAATATGTTATTTTGAAAAGGAAAAAAATAAAGAAAAAACGAAACAAAAAAAGTATAATAAGATAAATAATTATGAAAAGAGACTCTAATGTGTTTGAACATTTGTGTCAAGGTTGTTTTTTTGAAGGCAATCATCAATAAAAATTCCGCTACTACTTTATAGAAGGTATAGACAGTGATTAGAAGAAAAATTTGAAATAATAAACCATAAGAGAATTTGTTGTTACTAAAAAATCTGCTTGCCAAAGAAAAAACCAGAAGTGTATAGCTAATAATCTGAAATGAAGCAAAAAGAATGTTATAGGGGGTTATGACTTTTCTGGCACTGGATTCATATTCAAAAATATAGACATTAGGTTTTGATACGTTCAGCCTGAATCTATTATTATAGCTGAATTTAATAAAAATCAACAAAAGAAATACTCCAAAATAGAAGATCATCAAAGTGCTATGCTGCACGAGCATTGATGTGTATCTTAAGTTTACCATTCATTAATGAATAAATAACAACAATCTTGCAAAGCTATGATTTTCATTCCAATTATGATAAACAATTTATCTGAAATGTTTTTTGTGACGCCCCATGTCGTTAATGTGAAATATCATGTCGTTTATAAAGTTGTTGGGGTTGTTTGTGAAATATTCAAATTTATAAAGGTTTTTACGCATACCTTTGTTCTTGAAATTTGAATGAAGTATTTTTTTTCATGTTTCATTGTTTTATTTGTGTTGTTAAATTTAAAGAGGGATTGAACTAGGTTCGGTCCCTTTTTATTGTTTATGTATCTCAATGATGGGATGTACTTCCAAGGATTGATGAATCAATATATGCTGTTTTTGGTGCATAACACTTAAAAAAAATACTAACACGGTATGATAGTTGTTGTTTAATGTTCTGATTTTTTTATCTTTGAGCAAAGATATATTATTTATGAGTGTACAGAAATATTATTTGTTTTTTTTGACTCTGGTTTTCAGTGGTACTGTTTATGCACAATTGAGCAAAGACTATAATGAAATGCCTCCATACTATATTAAAACAGCCGAAATAAATGATGGAAAACAACCAATGCCTTCATCGATTATACGATTGGGTGCACCGATTTATTTTTCTTTTGACGATTTGAGGGCAGATGAAGACGACTACTATTACAAAATTGTTCGTTTTGATGAAAATTGGGAAGAATCAAATCTCAGCACATCAGAATATATCGATGGTTTTGAATCAAGTATTATCACGGAAATGCAGAATTCCAGCAACACTTTTCAAGCCTATACACACTATTCTGTGAGATTCCCCAATGAAAACACAAGGATTTTATTGTCAGGGAATTATAAAATTCAGATTTTGGATGATGAAGATAATCTTATTTTTAGTCTCCCTTTTATAATTTATGAACAAACTATTAATGTGGGAGTTAAAATTTCGTGGAGCAACGATGTTGAAACCAGAGACAGCATGCAAGTTGTAGATTTTTCTCTGTATACCCAATCACTTCCTATTCAAAATGAGTCTCAAACGCTGAGTGTCAGAGTTTTTCAAAATGATAACTTCAGAGATTATAAAGAATTCAAACGTCCTACGTTTTATAAGGGAAATGAATGGGTGTATCACTATCCGAACGATGCTGTTTTTGACGGAATCAATGAATTTATGAGCTTTAGTTCCAAAGACTTAAGAGGAGTGAACTATAATGTCTATCAAAGAGAGCTTAAAAAATTATATCATTTCTATTTATATACGATGGTTCCGCGTGATAAATATCTTTTCAGAAAAGACATTAACGGCTCTTATGTTATTCGCTCTTTGCAAGCAGAAGATCCTAATTTTGAAGCGGATTATATCTATGCACACTTTTCTTTAAAGACAGGAGAGGAGACACCAGAGTCCATCTATGTGGTTGGAAAGTTTAACCATTTTATGCCCTCGGATGAATATGAATTGAAATATAATGAAGACACACAACGCTATGAAGTTTCCGTTCTTTTGAAGCAAGGCTATTATGATTATTATTATGTGACCAAAGACCAAGACGGGAGATTAAATTTTTCCGATTTGGAAAACAGTTTTAGCGAAACCGAAAATGAATATAAGGTTCTGGTCTATTATAGCGCCCCCGGAAGCAGGTATGTCAGGATAATAGGTTTAGGATCAGCCAGTTCTCGTGATATTAAGTGATCTTTCTCCTCTTTATATTTGCAATCGTTAATTTATTAAAATTTGTTTTTTTATGATTTTTACGCCGTAAAGATTGAAAATAAATATTAAATTGCAGTCGTCTAACAAACTAAAAATATTCCAGATATCATGAGCAATAAAAAACATAATCCTGCCCAAGAAATCCAAGATTTACAATTTTTCGGTGAATTTGGGGGCGTCAATCCGTCTGTTTCAGATTCGGCAACTTATACATTTTTGAAAGCAAAAACCATGTTGGATACCTTTGAAGGTAATATTGACGGTTGCTATTTGTATTCGCGACATACCAGCCCGAGCAATCATTATCTGAGCATGGCAATTGCCAAGATGGAAAATACGGAGTCTGCCAATGTTGCCTCTTCGGGGATGGGCGCCATCACTCCTGTCATCATGCAATTGGCAGGAGCAGGAGATCATATTGTTTCCAGTAGGACAATTTATGGGGGAACTTATGCATTTTTGAAAAATTTCATTCCTAAGTTTGATATTAAAACATCATTTGTTGATATCACAAATCTGGAAAAGGTAGAAGCAGCCATCCTGCCCAACACAAAGATGATTTATGCGGAGACTTTGAGCAATCCTTTGCTGGAGCTGGCAGATGTGGAAGCTTTATCTGAAATTGCCAAAAAACACAATATTAAATTAGTGATTGATAATACTTTCACACCTTTGATTTTCACTCCGACGGCTTTTGGGGCAGATGTGGTGGTGCATAGTCTTACTAAGTTTATCAATGGTATGAATGACACCGTAGGCGGTGTGATTTGCGGAACATCTGATTTTATCAATGCGCTTAAAAGTGTAAATGACGGAGCTAGTATGTTGCTTGGTCCGGTGATGGACAGCGTGCGTTCAGCGCAAATTTTGAAAAATATGAGAACACTTCCAATCAGGATGGTGAAACACAGTCAAAATGCACAATATTTGGCAGAACATCTCGAGAAAGACGGGGTTCGTGTGAAATATCCCGGATTGAAGAGTTTTTCTCAGCATGAATTGTATAAAAAAATGATGCATGCCGAGTTTGGTTTTGGCGGAATGATTACGCTGGATCTGAAAACCAGTGAAATGGCAACGGAATTTATGGAAAAACTACAAGATAAAAATGTGGGTTATTTGGCTGTAAGTCTAGGTTTTTATAAGACTCTGTTCAATGCTCCCGGCAAGGGGACATCAAGTGAAGTGCCGGAAGAAGAGCAAAAAGAAATGGGACTGTCAGAGGGTTTGGTCAGAATGTCGGTTGGTTTGGATCATGACATTGTGCAAACCTATTATATTATGAAAAAAACGCTGGAAGAAGTCGGATATTTTGAGAAACAGTTCTCCAATTGATGTTAGAAGAATTTCAAAATTTTGACTATAAGCTTTTAGAGTGGATTTATTCACATCGTTGGAAAGCGGCAGATGACTTTGTGATTTGGACTACACAATATGCCACGCTGGTCAGTGTGGCGGTTATTCTGTTTATTTTCGGACTTTATTTTATCAAAAAAGAAAAAAAACATCTCCTTTTCGGCATTGAAATATCTTTTGTGATTGTTCTGACGGCACTCATCAATTTTGCGATTAAAAACATATTTCAAAGATTGCGTCCTTTTGATGTTCATGACAATATCAAACAGTTGGTTGCCGGAGGGAGCTACAGCTTTCCGTCGGGACATACTATGGAAGTGTTTGCGTTGGCAACAGCCATAAGCATATTGTTTAAAAGACCATCACTTTCCGCGTTGTTTTTTCTGTGGGCAATCTGGATTGGATATACCCGTATGGCAATGGGAGTGCATTATCCTTTTGATGTTTTTGGCGGGATGATTCTCGGAATATCAATCACATTTTTTATCTTGAAATGGCGGCGTGTCAAAAAATGAGTTTTTATCTCGTAAAAACCAACCGATTTTCACTTGATAAATTTTCATCATATTGATAGTTTCCATAATGAAACAACTTCAGTTCATCTTTGGTTTCAATATCATTTTCAGAAATATATCGAGCCATTTGTCCGCGAGCTCGTTTGGCATAAATACTGATGGTTTTGAGCGTCTCGTTTTTATAATCTTTGAAGTCGATATCAATAATTTCATGTTTTAGTTTTTTTTGATCAACAGCTTTGAAATATTCTTGACTGGCAATATTCACAAGTAGTTCTCCTTGCTGCATTTCTTGATTGAGAAAATCAGAGATGTGTTCTTTCCAGAATTCATATAGATTATGATATTTATCGAATTTTAGTCGTATTCCCATTTCTAACCGATAAGGATAAATGAAATCATAGGGTTTAAGAATGCCATATAATCCTGAGAGTATTCTGATTCTGTTGTTGGCTCTGTCTGTTGTTTGTTGTGACAGAGTGCTTACATCAAAGCCTCTGTATGCTTCACCGTCAAAGCTGTAAATTGCGGGGCGTGCTTGTTTTGAATCGATGTTTTTTTTCCAATTGTGGTAGCGTTCCCAATTCAGATTAGCCAAACTATCGGATATTTTCATCAATTGTTTGATTTCATCCGGAGTTTTTTTTTTCATTAAGTCGATAAGCTTTTCGGCTTCATCCAAAAAATAAGGTTTTTGATGTTCAATTGATGGATAATCTTTTCGGAGTTCCAATTTTTTTGCGGGTGATAACAAGGCTTTCATAAACACTAAGATTTGTATTGTAGGTTAAATTATTTTAAATAGAACTCATTATCTTTCTTCATGATATTCATCTTCTATATTGATGTTCCAAATGTTTTCTTTTGATTTTTTTCCTGTAATAATATTATTGACGGCAGCTATTGCCGTGAGCATTGAATGATCTTGATTATTGTATTTATGCATTCCATTTCTACCAATCAGAAAAAGGTTATTGATTTTGTCTGTAAATTCTCTGATTGTATCAAATTGTGCATAGGTTCCAAAATAAGCAGGATAGGTTTTAGGCATACGAATAATTATGCTGTCAAGCACTTCTTGTTTATCGATAATATCAATATCATGTAATTCATTTATAGCAAATTGAATGAATTCATCATCTTTCATCTTCCATAACGCATCACCTTCATTGCAAAAATATTCAAGACCAATCCATACCTTTTCAATGTCGGCTACCATGTAGGGAGACCAGTTGTTGAATATTTGTAGCCTGCCCACTTTTACGTCACGTTCTTGTATGTAAATCCAATTGTCAGGAATAAGATTATATAAAGTGGCTTTTTTTGTTTCATTTTTTATTTTCAGTTGTTTCAAGAGCAGTCCTACAGTGATAAAATCACGATATTGTAGTCCATCACTGATTTTTTTTACATTGGAAGGCACCTTGTCTTTCATTGCTTGAATCAAATCTTTAACAGGCATGGTTGAAAAAAAATATTCTCCTGTTATTGTATTTTTTGAATTATCTTCCGGACTATAATAACCTAAAGAATTGATTTGATCTTTTTCTATATTAAGTTCAACAACCTCAGCGTTTCTAATAATTTTTCCTCCTTTTTTTTCTATAATTTCAGCAACAGTTTCCCACATCTGTCCGGGACCTAATTTGGGATATAAAAATTGTTCAATCAGGCTGGTATCCGTATTTTTTTGTTCAATAGATTTTTCTCGTGTAAAAACTGACTTTACGGCATGAAGTAGAGCTCTTGAGATGGATAATCCTTTGATTCTTTGTGCCCCCCAATCCGCAGGAATCTTGTCGCAGCTCACGCCCCAAACTTTTTCGGTATAGTCTTTAAAGAATGTTTGGTATAATTCTTTTCCAAATCTGCTGATGAAAAAATCTTCTAAGGTATCTATTTCTTGTACAGGAAATATTTTGATTTGAATATAAGAAAGTCCGATTTTGATGATTCTAAAAATTCCTAGGTTTTTAATGGTTTTTTCGTTAATTGAAATGGGGTAGTCAAAGAAGTGTCTTAGAAAAAAAATTCGAGATAATCTATTTCTAACAAGCATCACCCGATCGGTGTTTTCCGGATTTGCTCCTTTTGGATTCATCTTTTTTTGTCGAGCTATATTTAATAGAATTTCGTCTTTTGCCGGAGCACCTTGTATGGGCATAATTTTCTGCCACCATTTCATCACTATGTCAGATTTTGAAAAAAATCTATGTCCACCAATATCAATCCGATTTCCATTATGAATAATCGTCTTGGAAATTCCGCCAATATCATTTGTTTTTTCAATGATAATGGGTGTAATATCTGTTTTAGTAATGAGTTCATAGGCGGCGGTTAGACCTGCAGGACCTGCTCCAATGATGATGGCGGTTTTATTCATAGTTGTTATAAGCTTCGATACTTTTGACAAATATAGCTCTTTTCATAGGTTTTCTTGAATTGGATTATTTTTTTTTCTTATAAAGGTATAACAAATAGTTTGTTATTTTTACTCAACCAAATTTAGCAGAAAATGAAACGAAACTTCAAGCAAATAAAAAATCCGTATATTCTATTTTCTCCGTTTTTATTCTATTATATCATTTTTGTCATAAAACATCACACCAATGCCATGATTGGAGATGAGGGAAGATATTATATGTATGCTCAGAATTTATTACAAGGTTTTTATTCTCCACCGCCACCGGATATTTATTTATGGAACGGACCGGGATATCCGTTGTTTTTGATGCCTTTTGTTTTTTTAAAGGCTTCATTGATTGTTATAACTTTGGCGAATGCTTTTTTGCAGTATTTGTCTGTTGTTTTTTTATTTAAGTCTATTCTCAAAATCACCAATTTCAGAAAAGCACTTTTGTTTGGCTTGTTTTGGGCATTTTCTTTTGGCGCATATCACTATATGCATTCAATACTCACGGAATCACTTACGTTCGTATTAATCAGTCTGTTTGTCTATTTTGTTGTTTATGCTTTTCGGAGTGAAAAGAAGATATATATCTATTTATCCGGATTCATTTTAGGTTACATTGCACTTACAAAGATTATTTTTGGTTATGTGATAATTATATTATTACTGGGAAGTGCTTTGTTATGGATTATGAACAGAAAAAAAATTGATTATAAAAAGAGCGTATTGATTTCAACGCTTGCTCTTATCACTGTTATGCCATATCTCATATATACTCAAAGTCTGACCGGAAGATTTTTTTATTGGGGAAATTCAGGAGGAATGAGTTTGTATTGGATGAGTACACCTCATGAAGGCGAATACGGAGATTGGAACGGAGAACATTTTTTGGCAAATAATCCCAATATAAGTGTGTCCGGTCATGAAGCGTTTCTTTCAAAACATCACCAAGAAGAAATGAATGAAATTTTGAAATATAAAGGTGTGGATAGAGATGATGCTTTTAAAAGATTTGCAATGAAAAATATCAAACAACATCCAAAAAAATATCTTAAAAATATTTTTTCAAATATGAATAGAATGTTTTTTGATTTTCCAAATACTTATTCTTTTCAATATCCTTCCAGATTGGTGTGGTATTCAGGAATTTTGTTTACGTTGATGTTATTCAGTTTTGTGCTCACAATTGTTAATTGGAGACAAATTGATTATTCCATTCGCTTTTTGTTTATGGTGTCTTTTGCTTATCTTGGCGGTAGTATGCTGCTAAGTGCAGATTTCAGGTTGTTTTCGACAGTCATTCCTGTTTTACTGATTTGGGTTGCATATATACTGCATCAATTTGTGTTAGTCAAGACAAAGTTTGGAGTTAAAAGGTGATTGGAATTATCATAAATTGCAAAATCTTATCGATGGAAATCTTTCGAATAAAAGGAACTTTACAAATAAAAAACTCAGCCCGTCAATTGACGGGCTGAGTTTTTTATGTTGTCAATATTA
>CAZAXU010000043.1:0-16812 GCA_964489245.1 uncultured Flavobacteriaceae bacterium | reverse complement strand
ATTGTATTGATAAAAAAATACAAAACAAGAAAAGAAACGCTTGAAATTGAAAAATCCTTATCTTTGAAACAAAATATATTGAGATGAGTGAGAATTATTTGATTTTTATGTTGGTCGGTTTTATAATGTTATTACTTGGAGCTGTTCTTGGAATTTTTTGGAATAAAATTAGGTCTAAATCAGAAATTGTTATGCTTGAAAAACAGCATATTCAAGAAATTTCTCAACTTGAAAAAAATATTCAAATCAAACAAAACGAAATAGAAAATTTGAAAATTGAATGGCAAAAAGATTTAGACAGGTGGAAAGAGAAGTGGGATGAAGAAAAATCCAGAATTAAAGAAAAAGATAAGATTTTTCATAAGGAATTCGAAAATCTTGCCAATAAAATTCTAGAAGAAAAAACAAATAAGTTCACGATAAAAAATAAAGAAAATATCGAGCAAATATTAAATCCTCTTCAAGAAAGGCTTTTACTTTTTGAGAAAAAAATTGAAGAAACCCACAAAGAAAGTATTGACAGACACGCCGCTTTAAGACAACAGATATTGAGTTTGAAAGAGCTCAATGAACAAATGAGCAAAGAAGCCGTTAACTTGACCAAGGCACTTAAAGGAGACAGCAAGACACAAGGAAATTGGGGAGAACTGATCTTGGAACGAGTGCTTGAGAAATCCGGACTTGAAAAAGGTCGTGAATATGAAATGGAAAAAAGTTTTAATGTTTCCGGAGACGAAAACAGAATCAGATTGAGACCGGATGTCATCATTCATCTTCCCGACAACAAAAAAATGATAGTAGATTCCAAGGTTTCTCTGACTGCTTATGAAAGATATGTAAATTCTGAAGACGAGAAAGAAAAAGAGCAAGCACTTAAAGAACATATCAACTCCATCAACAGGCACGTAGAACAACTTAGCGCCAAAAAATATGAAGATTTATATGAAATAGAATCCCCTGATTTTGTATTACTATTCATCCCCGTTGAACCGGCTTTTGCCTTAGCAATCAATACAGATAACGAACTCTATAATAAGGCTTTTTCTAAAAATATTGTCATTGTAACCCCTTCAACACTGCTGGCGACATTACGCACTATAGACAGCATGTGGAATAATGAAAAACAACAACGAAATGCCATTGAAATTGCCAAGCAAGCCGGAGATTTATATGATAAATTTTCCAATCTGGTCGATGATTTAATCAAAGTCGGTAAAAAAATAGATGATGCCAAAAAAGATTATGGCAATGCCATGAACAAACTTGTTGATGGAAAGGGGAACTTGATCAGTCGTGTTGAGAGAATAAAAAAACTCGGCATCAAAGCCAAGAAGTCACTGCCTCAACAACTGGTTGAGCGCGCTGATGATGAATAATAACTTTAAAAATTTTATAAACAAAAAAGCCCGCAAAATTGCGGGCTTTTTTATATTCTTTTAATAAAAAATTATTTTGCTGATAAAAAATAATCAACCAATGCTCCTAATTCAGCATCAGACAATTTTTTTGTAGTAGCAATTTGAGGTTGCATCACAGCAAATTGTGGTGCATCAACGATAGCTTTTCCTTCTCCTTTCAAGAATTTAACCATCTCGTCTTTTTTTCCTGCATAAGCTTTTGCAATTTCTTTAACTGCAGGTCCTACTGTTTTTTTGTCCATATTGTGACAAGCAGCACAACCATTAGATGCAAAAACGGCTTTTCCGTCAACATCTTTCACTGCATCTTTTACAGCATCAACAGCTTCACCGGCAGCGTCTTTAACCGCCTCAGTGGTAGCTTCTGCAGCATCTTTGGCAGCGTCTTTTGTAGCTTCCGCAGCATCACCTACAGCCTCAGTGGTAGCTTCTGCAGCATCTTTTGCTTTTTCTTTAGCATCTCCGCAAGATGACAAACTTATCATCATAACGGCTAATAATAATAATCCTAATTTTTTCATGTTTAATATTGATTTAAATTATCTTGCAAAGATAAAGAAACTTTTCAAACCTACAAGCAGCTTTAGAAAAATTAAAAATAAAACAAATTCAACAATCCTAATCTACAGATTTGTATGATATATTTTTTTCATATTCTTGTTTTATGCTATCTTGCGAATATTTACCAACCAAATGAGAGAACAACTTCTTCACTATGTGTGGAAAAACGGTTTTATTAGTCCTGAAAAACTAAAAACAACCGATAACAAACCGGTCAGAATCATTTCCGGCGGCATTCATAACCACAACGCCGGTCCTGATTTTCTTGAGGCTAAGATTATTATAGGAGATATTTTATGGGTGGGAAACGTTGAAATTCATAAATATTCATCCGACTGGTATGCACATCATCACGAGAAAGATTCTTCTTATGACAATGTTATTTTGCATATTGTTTATGAAGATGATATGCCAATTTATAATTCTCAAAACAATCAGATTCCAACTTTGGTTTTATCTAAATATTTGGACAAACACTTGTTAAAAAAATACAATCAGCTGTATAAAAGCAAATCTCTTCTTAAATGCCAAAACGACCTGAACAAAGTAGATTCTTTTGTAATTCTAAATTGGAAAAACAGACTTTTTTTTGATCGACTGGAGGATAAATATGAAATTGTCAAACGCTTGCTCAACAACTCAAAAAATGATTGGAACCAAGTTTTATATGAGACACTCCTTAAGTATTTTGGAGGCACCGTAAACAAAGACTCATTTGAATTGTTAGCAAAGTTTTTGCCTTATGTTGTATTCAAAAACTATCTTGACAATCCCATACAGTTGGAAGCGCTTCTTTTTGGTGTAAGTGGTTTTTTAGAAAATGAAAATCCGGATGATTATTATAGAAAACTGAAAGAAGAATTCATCTTTCTAAAACACAAACACAATTTGGATGTACTGCCTAATCACATCATTAAATTTCATCGACTGCGACCTTTGAGTTTCCCGACAATCAGGTTGGCGCAGTTTGCACAATTATATCATAAAATTGATTTTCTGTTTGAAAAAATTATAAAGATTCAAAAGCCGAAAGATGCCTATAAAATTTTTGGCATAGCGGCAAACGAATATTGGTGCACACATTACAATTTCAATAAAAAAACTAAAGTTAAGACAAAGAAAGTAGGTAAAAAGTTTATTGATTTAATTATCATCAACGTAATTGTCCCGCTGAAATTTGCCTATCAAAAACATTTTGACCAATACGATGAAGAAGAAATTATAGACTTAATTACAAGTATAAAACCTGAGGAAAATCGCATCACAAATACTTTTAAAAAGCTTGACTTAACTGCACAAAACGCCATGGACACACAGGCAATAATTCAGTTGAATCAAAAATACTGTACGAAAGACTTATGTTTGCAGTGCGATATCGGTCATTTTATTCTCAAAAATAACATCAAAGATGAACCTAGAGAAACTTAAATATTTTTTTGTCAAACACGGATTCAATGTTGCTTCCAGAATAGCCGATAAATTTGGCATTCAAGTGCAAAATGTTCGTCTGTTCATGATTTATCTTTCTTTTGCCACTTTAGGTTTGTCTTATATCATCTATCTTGTTTTTGCATTTGCATTGCGAATCAAAGATTTTTTTATTCAAAAAAGACCTTCAGTGTTTGACCTATGATAAAACATTTCAGAAATAAACTGTTTTTTTCTCTATTCTTAATAGTTATATTGATTTTGATAGGCTCATTTTGGTATCATTATTATGCAGATTTCTCTTGGGTTGATGCCATATACATGACTATTATCACGGCGACAACCGTAGGCTTTGGAGAAGTTCATCAGCTAAATGATCAGTCAAAAATATTTACTATTTTCCTTATCATAGCAAGCATTATGGTTTATGCATACACCATAACCACCATAACAGAATATGTTATAAGCGGAAAATTATTTCAAAACTTAATCAAAAAAAGAATGGATAAAAAGATTAAAAAAATCAGGAATCATATTATCATCATCGGATATGGAAGAAACGGGAAACAAGCTCTGAACAAATTGCAATCTTTTCATAAATCGGTGATTGTAATCGACAAAAACAAACCTAAGGACAACAAAGTTTTTTTAGAGAAAAATGTCATTTTCATTGAAGGAGATGCTACAAACGACGAGGTTTTAATCGATGCCGGAATCAAAAATGCACATACGCTTCTTTCAACACTGAGCACAGATGCCGATAATCTTTTTGTAGTTCTGTCGGCAAAACAAATCAATCCCGGGCTGAATATTATCAGCCGAGCATCTAATGAAAGAGCAAAAAGAAAAATGAAACTTGCCGGAGCAACAAACGTGATTATGCCCGAAATCATCGGTGGTGACTATATGGCATCACTGGTTGTCACACCGGATTTGGTTGAGTTTCTCAATAGATTATCCATGGAAGACTCTGGAGAAAAAAACAATCTGGTAGAAATCTATTTTGAAGAATTGCCCAAAAAATATCAAGGAAAATCTATTGCCGATCTTGATTTGAGAAAAAAAACCGGTTGCAATGTTATCGGATTCAAGACAAATGACAATCAATATCATATCAATCCTGCTGCCGATACTGTTTTGGAAAAGGACACAGCCATTATTGTCTTGGGACAACCTTATCAAATAGAACAACTCAATCGCTTCTTTAATTTAAAAAAAGAATAGCCTGACAAATTGTAGATTCTTTATATTTTAATACCTTTGCACTTCATGTATTTGTCTAGACAGGTATATGTCAACCCTCAAAAAATGAATAATGAAACGAATTAAGGAAATCATAGATAATGGTGCGATAAACCAACCGGTTGAAATATATGGTTGGGTCAAAACATTCAGAAACGATAGATTCATTGCCGTTAATGACGGATCGAGTATTCAAAACATTCAATTGGTTGTTGAACCCGAAAATTTTAATGAGCAATTGCTTAAAAAAATAAGCACCGGGGCTTCTATTCACGCCACGGGAGAACTAGTGGAAAGCTTAGGAAAAGGACAACGTGTAGAGATTGTGGTTCACGAATTTGAAATTTTAGGAGAGTCTGACCCTGAAAATTTTCCTATTCAGCCCAAGAGACACAGTCTTGAATTTTTGAGAGAAAAAGCTCATTTAAGACCCAGAACTACTCTTTTTGGTGCGATTATGCGCGTAAGAAACGCATTGTCTTTTGCGGTTCACAAATATTTTCAAGAAAACGGATTTCTCTATGTGAACACCCCCATCATCACGGGAACCGATGCAGAGGGAGCCGGAGAAATGTTTCAAGTAACTGCTTTTGATTTAGACGATATTCCCAGAGATGAAAAGAAAAGCATAGACTATAAAAATGATTTCTTTGGTAAAAAAACCAACCTGACTGTTTCCGGTCAATTGGAAGCTGAAACCTACGCCATGGCATTGGGAAAAGTCTATACTTTCGGCCCTACCTTTAGAGCTGAAAATTCCAACACAACTCGCCATTTAGCAGAATTTTGGATGATTGAACCGGAGGTTGCATTTATGGATTTACACGGCGATATGGATCTGGCAGAGTCTTTTGTTCAGTATATTATCAAATATGTCTTGGAGCACAACTCGGAGGATCTGGAATTTCTGGAAATGAGATTGAAAAATGAAGAAAAACAAAAACCTCAAAATGAACGCAGTGAATTGTCACTCATTGAAAAACTAAAATTTGTTTTGGACAATAATTTTAAACGCTTGAGTTATACGGAAGCCATTGAAATTCTCATCAATTCAAAACCAAACAAAAAGAAAAAATTCAAGTATCCTATTGAATGGGGAATAGATTTGCAAAGCGAACATGAAAGATTTTTAGTGGAAAAACATTTTAAAAGCCCTGTGATTATATATGACTATCCCGCCGGTATCAAAGCTTTTTATATGCGACTCAATGACGACGGAAAGACTGTTCGCGCCATGGATGTTCTTTTTCCCGGCATAGGAGAAATTGTCGGCGGCTCTCAAAGAGAAGAACGATTGGATATTCTTCTGAAAAAAATGAAAGTCATGGATATTGACCAAGAAGAACTATATTGGTATGTTGACACACGTCGTTTTGGTTCTGCCGTTCACAGCGGATTCGGATTAGGTTTTGAAAGAATTGTACAGTTTGTTACCGGAATGAGCAATATCCGTGACGTAATTCCCTATCCAAGATATCCGGGAAATGCAAGTTTCTAAAAATTAAGGAAGCCTCAAACTCTGATTGATATCCCAATTGGCTCTGACCTCCAATTTTGCGGTAAAATTAACTATCTTTTCGGGGAATTGATGCTTCATATAGTCTCCGGTATCCCATATATTGTTTTTATTTTCGTCAAAAATGACGCGAATGCTGTATTTATCAGGAGACAAAACCATAAAATCGAATTTCTCCGAGGTTTGAGTAACTGATTTTCTCACTATTTTTCCGGACGAATTCAAGAGTTCTACAAAAATATTTCTTTGCTTTATATTTTTTATAACCAATTTTAGATTTCCATAAACTTCTGCCGATTTCAATTTCAGGTCTGCTTGCAACGTGTCTTTATTTTTGTTCCCAAAAAAATCCGTGATTGCATCGGGAAAAACAAGAACCTTATAAGATTGCCCTAATCTTCTATCAAAAAATAAATTTAATTGATATTGCTTATTTTGCCTCGCATCAAAGCTTACTTCTAAAGAATCGTTTTCCAAAATTTTGATTCTGTTTTTATCAACATTTATTATCGGAATTGTTGCTCCCAACCTCAAGGTGTCCAAGATATGAATCGTTCCGTTTTTATTAAATCGAAGAAATAAACTGTCTTTATTTTTCTTTCTTTTTTTGTCATACTCCTTTTCAAAACCAATGTTTTTGACCTTGAGCTTTACTGAGTCTGATGCTGATTTATACCAAAAATGATAAGCGTGTCTTTGATGAAAACCCAGCTTTTGTTCAACAGGCATTTTTTCAATCACTTCAAAATTTTGCGATTCTCCCTTGTATCTAATTTCGGCATGGTTGGCTGAACGCTGCTTGATGACATCAAAAGAAAAAGGCATTTTTTCTCTGAATAAGTCTATTGAAATCACTGAATCTCTTGGAATCTCTATACTCTTATCTAAAAAGCCGATTGCTTCTGTTTTGGGATTGTAAACGTAGTTTCCATTTTCATCTGCCAAAACAATAACATCATAGGTGCCTTTCTTGAGGTGAGTGAAATTGAAACTTCCGTTTTTTTGAACTTTTGCAACATAATACGGAGAGATTTTAAAAACACTGGAATCTCTGAATTGCTCATGAGGATATAGCCCTATAAAAACATTTTTAGGTTCTTTTTTAAAATGCAGACTATATTCTTTTCCTGCCAGCTTCAACGTATCAATCTCTGCTCCCGTAGAAAAAACAAATTGAAAATTGCCATATTTATTTCCTTCGTTATTGTCAACAATACTCTCTCCGAAATTGATTAAATAGGTGGTGTTCTCTTGTAGATCTTTTTCAAATTCTATCACAATTTCTTTAGATGCAAAACCCGTAGGGGATATCTTAGGCATTTGTCGAGGTGGAGGAGAAATAAGTAAATTTTTTCTGATATCTTTTAACTTGATATATTCATCAAAAACCAATTTGATTTCCT
Source organism: uncultured Flavobacteriaceae bacterium (assembly GCA_964489245.1). Classification (GTDB taxonomy): domain Bacteria; phylum Bacteroidota; class Bacteroidia; order Flavobacteriales; family Flavobacteriaceae; genus CAZAXU01. Next base: position 9,244 of record CAZAXU010000043.1, on the reverse strand, counting down.
TTCCTTTAAAATTCAGACTTTTATTTTCAGGGAATGAACGGACAAGCTTTGGAGGCGTTTCATCTTTCTCTCCGCCTCTCGGATTCCCTTTTCTTGCACAATCAATGAAAGAAAACAAGACAGACAAAATCAATATGTATCTGAAAAATATTTTCATATCTTATTGTTAGTCAATTTGTTGTGTTCTGTTTCGTTTTGTTTCTCTTTTCATCCTTGTCCCACCCATATGAAATATGTCTAATTTATTGCCATGGATGCCGCAGTTTCTTTTCTCTAACTATGAAAAATCTTTAAGGATTTTTATTTGACAAAAATCAATAGGCTTTTTCTTCTCCTTTGATAACATTAATGACCGTAAATGCAATAATTTTTATATCCAGCCAAAGCGACCAATTTTCAATATAGTGCAAATCATATTTTAATCGGTTATTGATATCATTGTCTGTAACCACTTCTCCTCTATATCCTTTTACTTGAGCCAAACCTGTAATGCCGGGTTTCACATAATGCCTCCCCATAAACTTACTTACTCGTTTTAAAAATTTTTCATTTTCCTTAACCATATGCGGTCTAGGTCCCACAACAGACATATCTCCCAAAAAAACATTGATGAATTGCGGGAGCTCATCCAGACTTGTTTTTCTAATAAACTTTCCTACTTTCGTAATCCTATCATCATCTTTTGTAACCTGTTTGGTGTCCGCTTGATGATTCGGACGCATAGATCGAAGTTTATAACAAGAAAAAGGGCTATAATTGATTCCGTTTCTAATTTGTTTGAAAAATACAGGCCCTTTAGATTCCAATTTGATTAATATTCCTAAAATCGGAATTAGCCAAGACAAAACAAAAATCATCACCAAAAGAGAGAATATAATATCAAAACTCCGTTTAGAAATCTTGTTTATAGGTTCGTCTAGCGGAGATCTGTTGAGTGAAAGCACCGGATAATATTCAAAATAGTCTAATTTGAGTCTTTTGCCTAATATTTTCTTATTGTCCGGAATAAATTTGATTTTGATAAAATTATCATCTATAAAATCTATCAAATCTTTAATCTGCTCATCAGAACACTCATTCAGCGAACAAAAAATTACATCAACATAATTTTCTTTAACATATTTTTTTGCTGCTTCAATATCCCCGTAAACTTCAGAATGACCGGTATTACTGAAAAACTTATCAAAAACATATCCGTAATCCACTCTTTTATCCAGTATCTCCTTGAATTTCTTGGTTTCATTATTATAGCCGATAATGATATATCTTCTTATGTTTCCCCCTTTTGCTCTATAAATTTTTAATAAAGCATATATCAAGAATTTAATCAAAAACAGTGCGATATTGAATATTAAAAAATATCTCAATAAAGTCTTATCAGGTAATTCATATTCAATAATATGCAAAAAAGAAATCACACTCAAATTATAAACAACTACTTGATGGATTGACTTGCTAATGATATCCGCAGGACGTGTATTTCTGTATACTTTATAAAACTTTGTAAAAAAACTGATAAAAAACCACACCAAAAGCATAAAAAGAAATGCTAAAACCGGTCTTTCAAACTTAAAATTCTTATAAAACAAATAGATCAAGCTACTGTCTATCAAATATATGATTGGAATAAGTAAAAAGGAATATCTATGTGAACTTTTTCTTCGCATTTAGTTTTTAATATATTTTGTGAAATCTTTATGCTCTATTTTATACAAGTCTTCATCCGGCAAGGATTTGAAATAATCATACGTAATCTTGATGCCTTTTTGTCTTGTTACTTTAGGTTCCCATTTCAATATTTTTTTGGCTTTAGAAATATCCGGACATCTTTGCATGGGATCGTTCACCGGCAAGTCTTTATAAATAATTTTAGATTTTCCTCCTGTCATTTTCACAATCTCTTTTGCAAAATCCAAAATTGAAATTTCCACGGGGTTGCCTATGTTGATCGGCAAGTAATAGTCACTAAACAATAGTCTGAAAATACCTTCCACTTGGTCGTCTATATAGCAAAAAGAACGAGTTTGAGAACCATCACCGAACACAGTGATATCTTCATTTCTAATGGCTTGCCCTAAAAACGCCGGAATCACTCTGCCGTCATTCAATCGCATTCTTGGACCATAGGTGTTAAAAATTCTGACTATTCTGGTTTCCAATCCATGAAAAGTGTGATATGCCATTGTCATGGCTTCTTGAAAACGTTTTGCTTCATCATAAACACCTCTTGGTCCGATTGGATTCACATTGCCATAGTATTCTTCTGTCTGTGGATGCACCAGAGGGTCTCCGTAAACTTCAGAAGTGGATGCAATCAACATGCGAGCTTTTTTTGCCTTTGCCAAGCCTAAAACATTATGAGTTCCCAATGAGCCTACTTTCAAGGTTTGAATAGGGATTCTCAAATAGTCTATCGGACTGGCGGGAGAGGCAAAATGTAAAATGTAATCTATCCTGCCATCGATATCAATATAGTTTGAAACGTCGTGTTCTATAAATTGAAAATTCGGATTATTCTTTAAAAACTCGATATTTTTTTTAGAACCCGTAATAAAATTATCTATCCCAAGCACCTGAAATCCCTCAGATAGAAATCTTTCAGCCAAATGCGATCCAATGAATCCTGCAACACCTGTGATTAAAACTCTTTCCATAATTTTCTAGGAATATTTACCGGCTTCCTTCCGATGGAAAAATAGGTAAATCCATTTTTCTGCATCTCGTCGGTTTTATATATGTTTCTGCCGTCAAAAATAACGGGATTTTTCAAATTTTGTTTTAGTTTTTCTAAATTTGGTGTTCTGAAGACATTCCACTCTGTGCTGATTAACAAGGCTTCGGCTCCCTTTGTGATTTCATATGCATTTGAACCATATTTGATTTTGTCTCCAAATTTTCTTTTGACATTATCCATTGCTTCAGGGTCAAAAACATGAATCTCGGCACCGGAGTTCAACAATTCCTCAATCATATAAAGCGAGGGGGCTTCTCTGATATCATCTGTTTCAGGCTTAAATGCCAATCCCCACATGGCTATTTTTTTTCCTTGTAAATTGTTATCAAAGAATCTTTTGATTTTAGGCACCAAAGCTGTACGCTGCTTTTCATTTACATCAATAACCGATTTCAATATTTTAAAATCAAAAGCATGGTCTTTTCCTGTTTTATACAATGCTTTTACATCTTTTGGAAAACAAGAACCACCATATCCAATGCCCGGAAATAGAAATCTCTTTCCGATTCGAGAATCGGTTCCCATTCCAATTCTGATTTGATCTACATCCGCACCTACTTTTTCAGCAAAATTAGCAATCTCATTCATAAAAGTGATTTTCATTGCCAAAAATGAATTTGATGCATATTTGGTAATTTCTGCCGAACGTTCATCCATTTTTAAAATGGGATTTCCGGAACGAACAAAAGGAAGGTATAACCGATTCATTTTTTCCAAAGCTTTTTCACTTTTAGAACCAATCACCACACGCTCGGGTTTCATGAAATCATCAACGGCAAAGCCTTCTCTCAAAAACTCCGGGTTAGAAACTACGTCAAACTCTTTTGATGTATTTTTCTTAATAATTTCCGTAACTTTCTCTGCTGTGCCTACGGGAACCGTGCTTTTGTTTACAATGATTTTATATTCATCTGTATTGTTCTGCTCCATGATTTGCCCCACTTGCTCTGCGACTCCCATCACATAAGACAAGTCTGCCGAACCATCTTCATCTTCGGGCGTGGGTAAGGCTAAAAAAATAATTTCGCCATGTGTCACCCCTTCTTCCAGATTTGTTGAAAAATTTAGCCTATTCGCTTTAATGTTTCTATGAAACAGAACATCCAATCCCGGCTCATAAATAGGAACATTGCCGTCTTTCATTTTTTGGACCTTATTCCGGTCTATGTCAATGCACAGAACCTGATTACCGGATTCTGCCAAGCAGGTGCCGGTCACCAAACCGACATAACCTGTTCCAACTACGGATATTTTCATATGATTTATAAATTATAAGAGAGACAAAGATAATAAGAAAATGTATAATAAATCACAATATGCCTTCCCAATTTATAAGCGGTCACTTTTGGCTCATGAAAGGTGCTTTTTAGTGTTTATTCTACCTAAAATCTGTTGTTATAGTCCTTGATATTTTTATTTAATTGATATGCTCCGGTCACCAGTTTCCACTTTGTCATGAACAAATCTTTTAAGGTGTTTATGTAGCCTTTAATACCAACAAGACTATCTCCACTATCTGTCCATTCAACCGGTATTTCTATAATTTTATAGCCTAATTTTTTCCCAATTGTCAAGATTTCAAAATCTATTCCCCAACGATCAACGGTTGTTCTGGGAATAATATTTTTAAGCGCTTCATCTGTAAAGGCCTTAAAACCGCACTGCGTATCTCTTATGCCTTTAAGTCCCAATACAACTTGTATCAAAATATTGCCAAAATCTCCCAACAATTCTTTCCATTTCGGCTGGTGTTTTTTTATATATTTTTCTTTTTCTATCTCTCTGGAGCCTATAACAATATCATAACCTTTTTCAAATTCTTTTAAAAATTTGTCTAGCATATAAATAGGCGTTGCGCCGTCCATATCCGTGAACAAAACTATTTTTCCTTTTGCCGACATCAGGCCTTCGCGCAGGGAATAACCCTTTCCTTTATTTTGCTTTCGCTCAATGATTTGAATATTTTTATTTTCTCCTTGATATTGTTTTACCAATCTCGGTGTATTATCTGTCGGACCGTCTAGAACAATAATAATCTCATAAAATTTATCACGTTTTTCAAAATACTCTTTAATCGCCATCAAGTGATTAGCCATTGCATTTTTTCTGATTGCCTCATTATACGTAGGAATTACAACTGATATTTTCTGCCCGGAATTTGACATTATTTCTTTTCTTGGGTTTTTATGGATGAAATTTTCCAAAATTTGGCATAAGATGCATTTCTCCAATTTTTAATATTATCTGACGAAATATCTCTAAAATAGATAGTTTTAGGAATATCTTTTAAGTGAGGAACAATTAAAGCATCTTTTTCTTTTTTTTGTTCTATCTGTTTTTTTATGATTTGATAACGTTTTTTCATTTGCTGGTCATAGCGTTGCGCAGTTCCATTTAGCCAATCTCTGTATGCATTTTTGATATTGTTTGGCTTCGACATAATGGCTATAACAGCAAACATCAAAATATAGATAATAAATTTCGGAATAGAAGTCGCTTTATCATTTCTAAAATAGACATATAATGTCATGGAAAAATATAACCAAGTCAGTATAAAGAAAAAATAAATAACATTGATTGTCCTCAATGGTGGTTCTTCACCCATACTCCAAAATGCAGGGAAAAAACCGATATAAGTTATGAAAATCATGATTAGGAGGGAAACAAAAGGATTTGTTTTAAAAAACCGCGCATTTGCATTGAAAGGTTTTTTTATTAGGCTTAGTGCCAGAATCGAAAAAATTGTCAAAACCGGTATCCATTGAATAATATAAGTTCTTGCCAGATGATAGGCTCTGTTAAACGAATTGAGTTTATGTTTGTCAGGGAAAAAACCTGATCTGATTTCATTTCCGGGAGACAGTATCACAATCAATGAAAATATAAAGGCAAGCAAAACCAGAATAATAAAAATATAATTTTTTTGCTTGATGAATTTAAATTTTATTTTTTGCTTATCAAAATGAAAAATTATCATAATAAAAAACAAGATAATGCCTGTTAAAAACATTGTAGTCTCGTTCGTTCCAACCAATAAAAAAAGAAATAGAACAGTATAAATCAAATATTTTGTTTCTTTTGCCTTTAAATATTTGATAATATTTCCAAACATAAACAGAGAAAAAATGTTTCCCAGTTGATAAGTCGCTGATCCTGCCAACCAATATATTCCCGAAACAACCCGCGGCATTTGATAGAAATAAACAATCAAAAATAGCAACATAATTAAAATTTTATTGAATATGCTTTCTTTCTCAAACAACTGATTCAACAAAAAGTAAAAAGCATAAACTAATAAACTAAAAAGCAAAAGTGCAAACACTTTATATCCTAAAAAGCTGTGAAAAACGATGGGATTTAAACTCAAAATTGCTGTCCCTATATATCTCCCCGACCAAGAAACATACCAATGATACTGTGCAGAAAAAAAACCTTTTTCCAACACTTCATTGGCATATGTAAAGTCGTCAGAAGACGGATGATTATACAACATTAGGACTAAAAAAGGTATAAGTGCATAAACTGCCAATGATATGATGAACAAACTTCTAAAGCGGGAAGTATTTATTTTGATTTTTTTCATGTGTTTTTCAGTTTTTCTTTCAACATCATCCAAATAAATTTTGAGTTCCCAATCAAATAACGTTTCCACATACGACGAGGTTCCTGTATCAAACGATAAAACCATTCCAATCCGGCTTTTTGCATCCATAGCGGTGCGCGTTTCACTTTTCCGGCAATCACATCAAAGCTACCGCCTACACCCATAATAAAATTCACATTTTTAAGTACTGTTTTATAAGTATTTAAAAAATTCTCTTTGGTTGGTGAACTTATTGCCACAAACAAAATTTGAGCACCGCTATCTGATATTTCTTTGGCAATTTCAGGTTCTTCTTCTTTTGTAAAATAACCGTTTCTGTATCCTCCAATTATTTCAGACGTATATTGCTGCGTATAAATATCAACTACTTTTTTTACAACATCTTCGCGAGCACCAAAGAAAAACATTTTATATTTTTTTTTAGAAGCCAATTCAACCAGATTTTGCATCAAATCAATTCCGGCTACTCTTTCTTTTAGTGGTTTTCCCAGAAACTTACTTGCCCAAACCACGGCTTGTCCGTCAGCATTGATAAGGTCGGCACTATTTACATCTGCTCGCAGTTTAGTATCGGACTGCATGGCTACTATTTTTCCAGCATTAACCACAACATGATGAATTTGATTTTTATTTTTTATGCTTTCATCAATCAACAAAACAGTCTCTTTCATTGAAATATTATCGATTGTGGTATTGAAAAAACTAACTTTTGAATTCAAAATATTTTTTTGCGAAGGTAAGAAATTTAGGTTATTTGTTCACTAGAATAATAAGAAAAAGCATAGAACATCCATGCGTTCGCCCAACGCATATATGAAATTTCAGTAGTAAAATATTTCTTTTTTTGGTAATAGAAATATCCTTTTTTGTCCTGCATATTGTCAATTGTCCATGATAAAACTTTATCTATTAAATTTTTATTCTCATCAAATTTATTCATTTTTTTCAATGTGACCAGTAATTGTGCCGGAGCATGAATATCTATAGGATACAATTTGTTATTGTAATATTTTGATTGTCCTTTTCTTGTAAAAAAAGTATTCAAATAATAATCCATTCCTAATTTCAGATGTTCTTGAAAAGAATTGTCTCCGGATATATCTTGATAGATTTGTATAGCTTCCAGATTATATCCTGTGTGAAAATTGTCAATCCATTGGTGAAAGGGAAGTGTTCCATATGCCCAAGCGCCGTTTTTTTGTTGATGATTTGCAACAAACCTAAGCACTTTTTTTGCCTCATCTAAAAGAAATTTCTTTTTTGTATATTTATATATCAACGACAGAGTTTTTACTCCCAATAATCCTGCATTAAAAACTTGCGTTTGATACATAGGAGAATATGAAAAACAAAAAAATCCATACTTATCATATGTCCTATTTAAATCTTTCAAAATAAAGTCTTGAGCGGAAACGGCTGTTTTTAAATATTTTTCATCTCGTATAATTTCATAAGCACTCAACAAAGCCTCTACAATAAAACTTGTGGCTACCACGGTTGGCATATTTTTGGGTTGAAAAAATGCGCGTGCCTGCCAATCAAAATTATATCCCCATGCCGCACCGGAATAGTCTTTGGATTGTATTTTCAAAAGTTTATCTGCCAAAAAAATAATTTTCTCCAGATATTCTTGTTTAGGATTTTTCTTATATAAATTACTGTAACCGGTTAGAAATAAACCTAATGCTTTAGGATTGTATTCTTTTGGAACGGCAACCAATCTACGCAAATTTATGGGGTTTCTTTTAAACAGTTGAATCCAAGCCAAACGCATAAACCTATTTTCTTTGACAATAGGAAGTGTCTGAAAAAATTTAGAGTTCAGACCGTCGAAAGGGTCATAGCCTTTAAATTTTTCCTTTTCAATATAAGTCTTCAGTCTTAAAAAACTATTTTGAATTTTCTCTTTCATTTATATCTTTTGCGGCAAACCCGTAGTCAAACTATCCTGTATCTTAAAAGTAGTTTTTGCTGTCAGATATAAAGATTGGAAATCAATCGGGTTGGCTTCTCCATTTTTGATGGCCTTCAGAAATTGTTGCATTTCTTGTTTATGTCCTTTTCCATCCAGTTTTAATTTTCGGGCTTTATTTCCCTTATGCATAATTCCTGAACGAAAATCTAAAATCCTCCCCACCTTATTCCCCGAAAAAACCTCAACAAGTTCCTTTGGCAAAGATTTATCTCCATTTGCCGTATAAATTAAATTCCCGATAGAACCATCGTCAAACTTAACAGTGATGGAAATGTTGTCATCGGGTTTCATTTTTGTATTATTTGTTTCAATGCTTTCCGCATAGACTTTTATAGGATTTGCATCGGTGAAAAATTGCATTAAATCAATAAAATGACAAATTTCTCCTACAATTCTTCCACCACCTAAATTTTCGTTCTGTGTCCAATGATCTTTAGGTATAAATCCTGCATTCACTCTGATATTAATTACTTTTGGCTCAGCGTTATTGGCAAATTCTTTTTTAAGTGCAACGGAAATTGGAGCAAATCTTCGATTATATCCAACCATTAGCTTCTTGTCTGAATTAGAATAAGAGTCTTTAATTGCTTCTAATTCTTCATAATTCATCGCCAAAGGTTTTTCTACAAAAACATGTTTTTGTGACCTGATAGTTTCAATCACATATTCGGCATGCGAATTATGTGGTGTGGCAATAAATACGGTGTTTATTTTATCATTTTTGAAAACGTCATTTGCTTCAGATGACGATGTATTAAATCCAAATTTTTGAGCTACATTTTTCGAGGTAATTCCTTTGGATGTCACCACTGTGTCTAATGATGCTCCAAAAGATTTTACATTTGGAATAATATAACTTTGTGCAAAACTCCCGGCTCCTATTACTCCCACATTAATATCTTTAACAGGGTTTGTGTTGACTAAAAAGTCA
>CAZAXU010000042.1:0-18068 GCA_964489245.1 uncultured Flavobacteriaceae bacterium | reverse complement strand
TTTATTTCACCTCGATTGTATGAATCAGTTTAAAGATTTCTTTGATTTGTTTATAATCATCGAGTCGGATGGAAAGGACAATTTTTCCCATGGCTTCCAATTTTTGTTCTTTGATATTTAGTTTTTGTTCTTTGATGATACGCATCACTTTGTTCATATCTTCATATTTGAAATGAATCACTAAGTCCTCAGTCCTGATTTTTTCGATAATTTCGGCTTCATCCAAAACCATTTTTGCTGCGGTTTTATAGGCATTCATCAAACCGCCTACGCCAAGTTTTACACCGCCAAAATATCTGACCACAACAACCAATATATTGGTGAGATTTTTGGCTTTTATCTGCCCGAGTATGGGCATTCCTGCAGAATTAGAAGGCTCTCCGTCATCATTGGCGCGTTCGTTGATTTGTTCAATTCCAATACGATATCCGTAGCACCAATGTCTGGCGCCGTGATGTTCTTTTTTGAGTTGTGAGATAATCTCTTTGATATTTTCAATTTTATGAATAGGATAAGCATATCCGATAAATTTGCTTTTTCTGTCCTTAAAGATACTCGGTTCGGGAACTGAGTCAATACTGTAATATATGTCTTGGAATTCGTTCATTTATGTTTAAGGTTAATCATAATAGGAGAACTATTTTCTTTTATAAAAAAAGGTTTTATAAACCGTTTGATTGCCCAAGAGGTCTTCTACAACAACTCTTAATCGGTGTCTTCCTTTGGAAAGTTGTTGGTCACTGAAATCATGGATGATTAAGGCTTTTTTATATTCATATTCAAATAAAACCCATTTTCCGTCAATATATCCGTTATAAGATTTGATGCCGGTTTTGTTGTCTTTTATTTTCAGTTTGAGAAAATAATAGTTGTCAAGATTACTGTTATTCTTAAAATTCAAAGGTTTTATCGTAGGCGGAATACTATCATATCCGATGATAAAGTCGCCAAAATTTCTTGAATAGCCCACAATCTTACCGTCTTTTTTGTTGCTGCCCACGTGGTTCAGATATTTGCGATATTTCCGTCCGATAAAAGTATATTTTCTCAATTCCGGTTTGATATTTTTTAAATCATAGGTGATTTTAAAAGATTTATGCAGCGGCACTCCTTTGTTTGAAAGGCTGAGTCCGTCTTGTTTTCCGTTCAATTTCAGATAAAAGTCTTCATAAAAAATTTTTTTGGGAAAATAGATCTGAAAATCTTTATAGTTGATGGTCAGGCTTTCATCTTTTTTGACAAAATAAGGAGTTTTTTCAATTTTCCTTTTTTCGATAATCGGTGCTTTATGTCCTGATATGTTCAGCTTTACTTTGGTTTGATTCCCTTTAAAGTCGCTCAGGACAAGCGTGATATAATAAGCTTTTTTGTCTTTGATAATCAATTTTCCGTCATTGACCAACTGCGTATAGATTTGCAGTTTGTTAGAAGGAGCTATCCACAGACGTTGAATTCTGCTTCTGTTTTCTGCATAATACGGATAGTCGATAAACGTATTGATATAGCGTGATTTGTTGAATGAAAATTCATCGAGAACATGTTCATAAACCTTGATTCCGTTAGCGATGATTTCAACTTTATATAAACCGTTTCGGTTATAAGCCCCGTCTTGTTTGTCATAGGCATTGATGCCGATTCCTATTTCTCCGTATGCAAAGCAAGAATCTGCAAAATATAGACTGTCAGACTTTTTTTTAAGGTTGATTTTTATTCTGTTTTGAATTTGGTTGACATGCGTGCTGTCATTCAGCGGATATATGAAAAGATTGTTGATAACCGGAAATTTGTGGTCGGGAATGTCAATGCCATATGCCATCGGGTTAAGCGGATGTTCTTGTTCATTGCGGATTTCGTAGTGTAAGTGCGCACCACTTGAACTTCCCGTATTCCCGCTATAAGCAATGATTTCTCCTTTTTTGACCGGCAATTCAACAGCATAAGGAAATACTTCAATTTCATACTTTTTTTTCTGATATTGTTTGCGCTTGATGTAGCGTTCTATTACAGGATTGAACTTTTTCAGATGCGCATAGACCGTAGAAAGTCCGGTTTCGGGGTGTTTGACATAAAGCGCTTTGCCATATCCGCCGCGAGAAATTTTGATGCGATAGACATATCCGTTGGCAGAGGCATAGACTTTTAGTCCTTCTGTTTTGTTGGTTTTTATGTCTAAACCGGAATGAAAATGGTTGGAACGAAGTTCAGCAAAATTTCCGGATAAGTATAAGGGTATTTTTAGAGGCTTTTGAAATTTGATTTTGTTTTGTTGGGCAATACCGATAGAGGAGAGCAACAGAATGAGAATTGTAAGTGTTTTTTTAGGCATTATTCTTGCTGAGTGTTAAGTGAATTAAAAAATCGCCCAAAATTAATGTTTTTTTGTGCCTTATAAAAATTTTAATGTACATAGAAAATAAAATCACTAATTTTGATAAAATTTATGATTGAATCAATGCGTGAGTTTCAACTGAAAATATTATTTTTTTTATTTGCAATATTTTGTTTTCCGAATACGCTCCTTGCACAGCAAGACAGTATTATTCGGAATGATACTTTAATCGTTTACAGGACGATAGATTCAATTCCTACCATTCCTCTGGATTCTATCGTGTTGATGCCGAAAATACGTTTTGAGAATTATGCTGAATTAAAAAAATACAGAAGGTTGCGAAAGAGGATTTTAAAGGTATATCCTTTTGCTAAACTTTCAGGAGATAATCTTGAAAAACTCGATGAACGTTTGGCGAGAATGAAAACAAAAAGGCAACGCAGAAGATATATTAGAATTGTTCAAAAATGGATTAAAAAGGAGTTTGAACCCAAGCTGAAAAAGTTGAGTAGGAAAGATGCGCAAATATTGTCCAAATTGATGCATCGACAAACGGGAGAAACAATTTATGAATCTTTGAAAAAATATAGAAGTGGTTGGACGGCTTTTTGGTATCAGCGCATGGCAAAGATGTATGATGTAGATCTCAAAGCAAAAATAAACCCGTTTGAAGTCAAGGAAGACTATTGGATCGAGGATATTTTGCAAAGGGCTTTTCAAGATAAATTATTAGAACCTCAGGAAAACAAGTTAGGATATAAATATTTAGATTTGCATAATAAGTGGAAACCGAAATCCGGACGAATCGATATATCAAAATTTATAAATAAAGTTAGACAAATCAAGAAACCGAATCATAAATGAGCTTAGAACTAACCAAACCAATATGCGTGTTCGACTTGGAGACAACAGGCGTGAATACGGCAACAGACAGAATCGTAGAAATATCAATCATCAGGGTGGAACCCTCGGGCGAGGAACAAACCAAAACATGGCGGGTGAATCCGGAAATGCCGATACCTGAAGAAGCTTCAAAAATTCATGGAATCTATGACGACGACATAAAAGATGCGCCCGTTTTCAAAGAGATTGCTCAAGAAATATATGAGATGATTAAAGATGCCGATTTGGCAGGATTTAATTCAAACAGATTTGATGTGCCGTTGCTGGCTGAAGAACTTTTAAGAGCTGAGATTGATTTTGATCTCAAAACAAATAATCTTATCGATATTCAAAATATTTTTCACAAAATGGAACCCAGAAATTTGGTTGCCGCCTATAAATTCTATTGCAACGAAGATTTGGAAAATGCACATTCTGCAGAAGCAGATACTCGTGCCACTTTGGAAGTTCTCAAGGCACAGATGAAAAAATATGAAGACTTGCCCAAAGACATGGAAGAACTCAGCAAATTCACGGCTTATTATAGGGCTGCAGATTTTCAAGGCAGAATTGTGTTCAACAGCAAGAATGAAGAGGTGATTAATTTTGGAAAATATAAGGGAAAAGTTGTGGAAGATGTGCTTTCCAAAGACCCCGGATATTTTAGTTGGATTATGCGAGCGGATTTCCCGTTATACACAAAAAAAGTAATCAAGAATGTTCATGACAGAATGAAATTGAGACAGGAACAAGACCAAATCAAGGCATTGCAAGAAAAGTTTAATTCAAAATAGAGAACATGTTTAAATTTATCTGGAAAAAGTTTAAAAAAGAAATCATTTTTGCAGCGGTGTTGCTGGTGGGACTGTCAGCTTTGCTCAGCAGGTTTAATCAGTTTGGCGTGAGCATTATTGTGGGGGCGGTTTTGATGTATTTGTATATGCAATATAATAAAGATAACACACCTGAAATCAAAAAACTTAAACAGACTTTAGACAATCAGCAACGTGAAATTTCCGAGCTGAAAAATCGAAAATTAAATGTGATTGGACTCAAAAATGTGCTCGAAGTAAGCTTGATGGAAATCGATACAAATTTTACGAGAACATGGAATGAAAAATATGAATATGAAGGCAATAATGTACATTTTATAGGCGCTCTACAGGTTCAATTGGTGGCAAAATATGGTGTAAATCTGAAGGATTTAAAAGTTAAAATCAATCATCCAGACAAAGCCATCCTAATCAGTGATTTAAAACCGAAATTTTTGTCTTTTTCTCATATCAACCACGAATGGAAGATTGCAGAAATGATGGAACATAAGAAATTGCCTTGGAACATATCGAATTATTGGAAAAAATCTGAAAAATATCAAGAATTACTCAACCTGAAAATGGAGGAAAAGCGAAAAGATATTTATGAAGAAATCAAACAAGGTCCCGAAGAAATTCAATGGCTTGTCAAACCCCTGTATCAACAAGTCGAGAATACCATGAGAGTGCTCTTGAATAGGGGAGATTATGAAATTGAATTCACCGATGCAATGGATAAAGATTTTATGCCGATTGAGACTTATTTTGAAGAGTCCCAACCTAAAAAACTTGAACGATAATTATTTTTTTCTTACCTTTATCCCCAAAATTCAGGGAAGCCGAAAACTGTATAGAGTAGGCAAAATTAAATAACTTGATTATGGGAATTATTATGGGATTGTTAGTGCTAGCACTAGTCATTGTCGTGATTGCGGCAATGTGGAAAGTCTTTGAAAAAGCCGGAAAACCCGGTTGGGCGGCAATTATACCTTTTTACAATATGTGGGTGATGGCTGAAATCGTTGGCAAACCGGGATGGTTCGGTTTGTTGGTAGCTATTCCTTATGCCGGAATTGTCGTAGCGATATATTTATATTATCTCTTAGCAAAGAGTTTTGGAAAAGGAGTGGGATTTGCTGTTGGTTTGGTGTTGTTGGGAATTGTTTTCTTTCCGATTTTAGGATTTGGAGATGCCAAATATCAAGGTCCGCCCGTAGATGATATCTTAGGAAAATTAGAAGAATAATTGAAAATTATTTTATCACACAGCCCGATTTTTCGGGCTTTTTTTTTATGCCGAAAAATGAATCTGAAGTTGGAGCATTATATGCTATTCTTGAATTGATTTACATATCAATATCATCACATCTTATATCTCGCTTTAGGAATTACGTCCAGACTTGAAAATTGTTTTTCTTGATATTTCAGATAGCCGACAATAGCAATCATGGCGGCATTGTCTGTGGTAAACTCAAATTTTGGAATATAGACTTGCCAGCTGCGTTCTTTTTGTGCTTGAAGAAGCGCTTGTCTGATGCCCGAATTGGCAGAAACCCCTCCGGCAATTGCAATGCGGTTGATGTTTGTTTCTTCAACGGCAATTTCAAGCTTATCCATTAAAATATTTACGATGGTATATTGTATGGAAGCAGATAAATCAGCTAGATTTTCTTGTATAAAACTCGGATTCTCTTTGGTTTGTTTCTGAATGAAATATAAAATAGATGTTTTCAGTCCGCTGAAGCTGAAATTCATACCTTTCACTTTGGGTTTGGGAAATTTAAAAGCCTTTGGGTTTCCCGATTGAGCATATTGATCAATCAAGGGACCTCCCGGATAGGGCAACCCCATGATTTTAGCGGATTTATCAAAAGCTTCACCTACGGCATCATCAAGAGTTTCGCCCAAAACTGTCATATCAAAATATGAATTAACCTGAACAATTTGTGTGTGACCACCGCTTATGGTGAGCGCCAAAAAAGGAAATTGTGGCAATTTCATTTCATCGTCTTGAATAAAATGTGCCAAAATATGTGCTTGCATATGGTGAACGGACAGCAACGGAATGTTCAAAGCCAGACTCAGAGACTTGGCAAAAGAACTTCCCACAAGCAAAGAACCTAAAAGTCCCGGTCCTTCTGTAAAAGCGATGGCAGACACTTGGTTCTTATCAATTTTTGCTTTCTTGATTGCCATTTCAACCACCGGAACAATGTTTTGTTGGTGCGCTCTCGATGCCAGCTCAGGAACGACTCCGCCATATTCCTCATGTATTTTTTGATTGGCGACAATATTTGATATAATTTTTCCGTCTTTTATAACGGCAGCAGCCGTGTCATCACAAGAAGATTCAATGCCCAGAATATAGATTGAGTTATTATTTTTTTTATTTGTGGAATTCGGCATAAAAATTGTTATTTTTATGGGCAAATTTAATACTAAGTTTCAGACATTAAAAGATTTGTAAAAATATTATTGAAGGCGCTTGCTATTATGCTGATTATAAGCATAATACTGGCTATATTGCTTTCACTTCCGAGCGTGCAAACCGCGATTGCAAATAAGATTACAAATAAGATTAATGAAGAAAACAACGTAAACATCAGTATAGATAAGGTTCAGATTACGCTTGACGGAAAAATTATTATCAAAGATTTTATGGTTTCAGACCATCATGAAGATACACTTTTCAGGGGAAATAGACTGGAAACACGACTTCATAATATTTTGAATTTCAGTAAAACAAACAAACTGTCTTTTGATATCACTCATATTGATAACTTACAAGCAAAAATAATCAATTACAAGGGAGAAAAGCTTTCAAACTTAGACATATTTGTAGAAAATCTGGAAGGAAAGTCTGAAGGGGCGGATAAAGCGCCGCCTTTTGAATTAGTGATTCCTCGGATTTTCTTGAAAAATGCAAAATTTCAATATCTTGAAATGGATAATGTCCGTCCGAAAGTGATTGATTTTGACCACTTGCACGCAGAAGTCTCCGATTTTTCATTAAAAGGTTCAGATCTCTTTCTGAATGTAGAAAAAATGCAATTCACCGATCGGCATAGCGGTATAGAAGTAAAGCAATTGGCAACAAATTTTTATTATGGCAAACGGCAGATGAAAGTTGAAAAATTATTGTTGAAAACAGAACATTCAATGCTTGATGCCGACATAGTTTTTAATAATCAAAAAAACTTTGCCGATTTTCTCAATAAAGTGCGGATTTCCGGAAAACTCAACAAGACATATATCGCCACAGATGATCTGAACAAATTCAGCAATGTCTTTTCGCCTAAACATTATTTCAAGCTATCCGGAAAAGTCAAAGGAACACTCAATGACTTGATTTTGAATAATTTCAAGACAAGAACCGATAACAATATTGTGATTGACGGCGACATAAGATTATATAAAATTTTTGATTCCAAGAAATATGTCATCCGAAGTGATGCGCAAAATATTAATTTTTCGTTTGCCAAATTAAAGCAGATTTTGCCTCGAACGATTGAAGAAAGCATTCCGAAAAACCTGATGAATCTGGGAAATGTTTCAGGACAGGGACTTTTGGAGTATAATCCGAATTATTTGAATTCCGATTTGAATTTGAGTTCCGATTTGGGTGATTTTGTCATTAAATTGAAAATGAATCAATTGAATAGTCTGAACAGAACCAGCTATAAAGGTCACGTTGAAACAAGTCATTTTAAATTGGATAAGCTTTTCCAATCTCAAGTGAGTGATATCACAGCCAACTTCGATATTGACGGAAAAGGATTGTCTTTGGCATCTCTAAATTCTAATTTGGATGGAAAAATAGCGCAATTACGTTTTAAAAACTATGATTATAAAAATATAGATCTAAGGGGAAAATTTAAGAAAAAACTATTTGAAGGTTTATTCAATATTTCCGACCCGAATTTGGAAATGGAATTTTCCGGTTTGGTGGATTTTTCTCATAAGGTAAACAAATTTGATTTTAAGTCCAGAGTTTGTCATGCAGATTTACAAAAACTTCATTTGAGTACGCGAGATACCATTTCGTTGTTGGAAGGCGAAATTTATGTAAAAGCAGAGGGCAATACTTTTGATAATATTTTTGGTAATGCACAAATCAAAAATGTATATTACAAAAATCAATTCGACCAATATAAGTTTAAGGATTTCAAAATGACATCGGCGTTTAAAGATTCCGTCAGAACCATTAATTTTATCTCGCCTGACATTTTAGACGGCTATATCAAAGGAAAATTTAAGTTTGATCATATTCCGCTGTTGGTCAAAAATGCAGTGGGAAGTGTGTTTGCTAATTATGAAATAAAACCTATTGAAAATGAGCAAGATATCAAGTTTAACTTCAATATCCATAACAAAATTGTCGGTTTGTTTTATCCAAATTTGAAGATTTCAAAAAATACGATTATCAAAGGAAAAATGGAATCAGAAGACAATAAACTGAAGTTGAAGCTCACTTCTCCAACTATCAGTTATGCCGGTAATAAATTGGTCAATGTCAATGTGAGAATAGATAATAAGAACCCGTTGTATAATACCTTTATCAAGATAGACACCATTCAAACCCCTTTCTATACATTTAGAGATATCAAAACTTTGAATACAACAATTCAAGATACACTCTATGTGAAAAGTAAATTCAAAGGAGGAACAAAATATAACGATAAGTATGATATATCCTTTTATTATACGATGGACGAAATGCAAAATTTTATCTTTGGATTGCGCAAGTCAAAAATAAATTTTAAAAATATGCCATGGCTGATAGATCCGAAGCTGAAAAAAAATGGCATTTTTTATAATTCGGATAAAGATTCGTTAAAGGTAACGGATATTTATGCATTTCATAGCTTTGAAAAACTCTCGATTAATGGATATCAACACAAAGATAATCTGGATTTTGTCGTTAGATTGGATAGTTTGGAGTTGGCTCATATTACGCCTGAAATCAAAGATTTTGCATTTAAAGGTTTTGTGAACGGGCATATCAATCTCAAACAATATAAGAAAGAAATTTTACCTAAAGCATCTTTAAACATTAAAGATTTTAAATTCAACGGAACAAGGCTGGGAGATTTGAACATGAAAATAAACACCTTAACAGGAAATAATGTTTTTGTGGATTTAAGAATTCAAAATGAAGGAATAAATTTGCTAAAAGCCAATGGTTTTGTAGATTTCAGTAAGAAAAAACCATTTATGAATTCATCTCTGCTTCTTCAAGAATTTCCGGTTTCACCATTACAAAATTTGTTTGACGGAACATTTTCAAATATAAGAGGAACTTTGACAGGGAATGTTCAAATCAAAGGGGAAACTCAAAAAATTTCATATGACGGAAAATTATATGCCAGAAACTTCGGGCTGAAAATAGACGCATTGAATACAGACTATCAGTTTGATAATAGCACAACAATCTATTTGCATGAACAAACTTTTGAATTGAAAAATGCCGATTTCAGAGACATAAAATATAAGACAAGAGGAAAGATATCGGGCGTAATCAGACACAAGGATTTCTTGACTTGGTATTTAGACCTGAAAATCAATACCAACAGCATGTTGGTTTTAGACACACCGGCGAATCCTGACGAGCTTTATTACGGAAAAATATTTGTGGGTGGAAATTCTCGTATTCACGGTTATGCAGACAGATTGGTAATCGATGCCGATATGCAAACAAAATCAGGAACCAAGTTGGTTATTACGCTGAATGATGTGGAGACCGAAGGGGGAGATGATTTTGTGAGAATTGTTTCCAAGCAACAATATAAAGAGGAAAAAAGCAATACGGAACGGAAAGATAAAATCTATGAAGGTGTTGAGATGAACTTTGATTTGGATATCACGCCGGATGCAGAAGTGGAAATCATTTTGGATCAAAAATTTGGCAGCAAATTGATTGCGAAAGGAGAAGGACCGATGCTGTTGGAGATCAATACCAATGGAAAATTTAATATCTGGGCGGATTTTGCAGTTTTGGAAGGATTCTACAATTTCAGATATGCAGGAATTATAGACAAAAAATTTAAAGTGGAACCCGGCAGCAATATCACTTGGGAAAGAGATCCTTTTAATGCGGAAATGAATATCAAAGCAATCTATGAGACCTTTGCCGATCCAACGGTTTTGCTGGAAGAACAGAATTTAAGAACTAAAAAAATGCCGGTGGATGTCATCATCAACCTAAAAGAAAAATTGATTCATCCGAAAATAACTTTTGATTTGGAACTGCCACAAGCAAATGCCATTTTGAAATCACAAATCAATTATATTTTCAGCGACCAAGACAAAAAAACCCTTCAAGTATTATCCTTGTTATCATCAGGAAACTTTTTCAATGAGAATATATATACACTAGACAAGCAAGTGGCTGACGGAGCAGTGGGAACACTATCGGAAAGGGGCTTGAATATTCTTAATGCGTTGATGAGTCAGAACGAAAATTTCCAAGTAAACTTGGATTATACCCCCGGAGAAAATTCGGTTCAGTATAATAGAATAATAGACCCGCAAGTCGGGCTGAAATTGATGACCAAAATTAGTAAAAGAGTCTATATCAACGGAAAAGTTGCCATTCCCGTGGGAAGATATACCAAATCATCAATCGTTGGCGATATTGAAATGGAGGTGTATTTGAATGACGATAAAAACTTGATTTTCAGAATTTTCAATAAACAAACAGATCTTGAATACCTCGGGCAACAAGAAGGCTATACGCAGGGAATAGGCTTGACCTATCAATTGGAATTTGACACTTTCAAAGAAGTGCTCCAAAAATTCGGAATATCCGTGAAAACAGAATGATTTTTTATGTTTTAGATAAAATTTCTGTTTTTTAACATAAATTTATTATGCACGCATAATAAATTTTGCTATATTTGTCTGCAGAAATCAAAACCAAAGATGTGATAGTCATGAAAGAGAAGACCATTGATCAAGTCATTAGAGAAATGTGGATGAGTATTTCCAAAATGTATAATGAAGAAGCTGCCAAATTCGGTGGCACAATGTCAATCGGATATGTTTTGTTGAATATTGATCCGAATGAAGGAACGCCGTCAACAGCTTTAGGACCTAAAATGGGAATGGAAGTGACCAGTTTATCCAGAACGCTGAAAAATATGGAAGAAAAGAATTTGGTTCACAGAGAGCCCAATCCGGAAGACGGAAGAAGTGTTTTGATCAAGCTGACAGACTACGGGTGTGAAATGAGAGACAAATCAAAAGAATCTGTTTTAAGATTTAATGAAGTCTTGCAGCAACATATTTCAAAAGACGACTTGATGACTTTCAAAAAAGTGACAAATAAGATTTTGGAGCTGATAAATGAAAAACAAGTCTATAATCATAAACAAATACAATCCCGATAAGAATATTAGTTCAAAGGGAAAAGGAGAAAGTTTATAAAGTTGAAAGTTGGATGATCGAAGACCAATGTATATGTAAGGATAAAGGGGAAAGGCGTTTCGATACAATGAAGAGGAAGTTTCATCACTTGACATGACAAAACGTGATGACACAACAAAGCATAATAAGCTGATTTTTTAATCAGATAAATAAATAAACATATGAAACGAAGAATTGAAAAAGCGGCAGTGATAGGTTCAGGAATTATGGGTTCCGGAATTGCGGCACATCTTGCCAATGCCGGAGTGGAAGTGTTATTGCTCGATATCGTGCCGAGAGAACTCAATGAAGAAGAAAAAGCAAAAGGACTGACACTTGAATCTCCTCAGGTGCGCAACAGAATTGCTGCGCAAAACTTGCAAAAAGCCACCAAATCAAAACCGGCTTTGTTTTATCACAAATCGTTTGTCAAAAGAGTTTCTGTTGGCAACACGGAAGATGATATGTCAAAAATTTCGGATGTAGATTGGATTATTGAAGTAGTGCCGGAACGTTTAGATATCAAAAAAGCGGTTTTCGATCAAATTGAAAAACATCGTAAAGAAGGTAGTATTGTGAGTTCCAACACATCCGGAATTCCCATTTTTTTGATGGCAAAAGATCGTTCTGATGATTTCAAAAAGAACTTTCTTGGAACACATTTTTTTAATCCTGTTCGCTATTTAAAACTACTTGAAATAATCCCGACAAAAGATACCAATCAAGAATTGGTCGATTTTTTCTTGGAGTATGGAGATAAATATTTGGGAAAAACCACGGTGCTTGCCAAAGACACACCTGCATTTATAGGAAATAGAATCGGCGTTTACGGCATTATGGATGTTTTTCATCAAGTGAAAGACCTGGGATTGAGTGTGGAAGAAGTTGATAAACTCACCGGTCCCGTAATTGGAAGACCAAAGTCTGCCACTTTCAGAACAGCAGACTTAGTTGGGTTGGATACGCTGGTTCATGTTGCCACAGGTCTTTATGACAATGTTCCTACAGACGAAGCACATGATTTATTCCAATTGCCGGACTATGTTCAAAAAATGTTGGATAACGCCATGTTGGGCGATAAAACCAAGCAGGGTTTTTATAAGAAAGTAAAAAAAGACGGCAAAAAAGAAATTTTAGCGCTTGACCTGAATACGATGAAATATCGTGGAAAGCAAAAAGCAAAATTTGCTACATTGGAAATGACCAAAACCATAGACAAAGTTTTAGACCGATACAAGATTTTGGTTAAAGGAAAAGATAAGGCAGGCGAATTTTATCGTAGAACTTTCAGCGGATTGTTTGCCTATGCTTCACACCGCATTCCTGAGATTGCAGATCATCTCTACCAAGCCGATGATGCCATGCAAGCGGGGTTCGGTTGGAACTATGGACCTTTTCAAATCTGGGATGCCATTGGTGTGGAAAAAGCCCTTGAAATGATGTGGAAAGAAGGGAAAAAACCGGCAGATTGGGTAAACGAAATGTTGAAAAAAGACATCAAATCGTTTTATACGATAAAAGAAGGAGCAACATATTATTATGATATTCAAACCGGAGATTATAAAAAAATTCCGGGACAAGACGACTATATCTACTTGGATAATTATCGAGTATCCAATACGCTTTGGAAAAATGACGATGCATCCATTATTGATTTGGGAGACGGCATTATCAATGTAGAATTTCATTCAAAAATGAATACTTTGGGAGTGGGAGTAATCCAAGCCATTAACAAAGGAATTGAAATGGCAGAAGCCAAATATGACGGATTGGTCATTGCCAATCAAGGAACGCAGTTTTCTGTTGGCGCCAACTTGGCTTTGGTCTTGATGTTAGCTGTCGAGCAAGAATATGACGAGCTGAATATGGCTGTCAAAACTTTTCAAGAAACTGCCATGAGAGTGCGCTATTCTGGCATTCCGGTTGTTGTTGCCCCGCATGGAATGACTTTTGGCGGC
The DNA here is from genome assembly GCA_964489245.1 of uncultured Flavobacteriaceae bacterium. GTDB lineage: Bacteria > Bacteroidota > Bacteroidia > Flavobacteriales > Flavobacteriaceae > CAZAXU01. The sequence continues at coordinate 4,683 of CAZAXU010000042.1, read as the reverse complement.
GGTTGTGAAATCACCTTGCATGCCGATAAAGTTGTGGCGGCAGCAGAAACCTACATAGGTTTGGTAGAATTTGGAGTGGGCTTGATTCCTGCCGGTGGAGGAACCAAAGAGCTGATGCTCAGAACATCGGATTCATTCATAAAGGGAGATGTAGAACTCAATCGATATATGGAATCGTTTTTGACTATTGCCATGGCAAAAGTGGCAACCAGTGCGCATGAAGCCTATGATTTGGGCTTCTTGAAAAAAGAACGTGATATAATTGTTCTAAACAAAGACAGACAAGTTGCCACGGCAAAAAAACACGCTTTGCTTATGGCACAAGACGGATATGTTAAACCGCAAAAACGCAATGATATCAAAGTTCTGGGACAAGACATTCTGGGAACCTTTATGGTGGGAACAGACGGCATGGTTGCCGGAAGATACATATCTGATCACGACAGAAAAATTGCCGATAAATTAGGCTATGTGATGTCCGGAGGCGGATTGTCGGGAACAGGATATGTCACTGAAGACTATCTGATAGAACTGGAAAGAGAAGCTTTCTTGAGCTTGCTCACAGAGAGAAAAACTCTGGAGAGAATAGAACATATGCTTAAAACAGGTAAACCGCTTAGAAATTAATTAAAACAGGCTAACAGCTAAGATTATGAAAAACGTATATATAATAAAAGGATACAGATCAGCAGTAGGAAAAGCCAAAAAAGGCAGTTTCAAAAATTATCGCCCTGACGATTTGGCTGCTGCTGTTATCAAATATCTGGTTCAAGATATTGAAAAAGAATCCGATGGAAAATTTAAACCCGTGATGATTGATGATGTCATCGTGGGCAATGCCATGCCCGAGGCGCAACAAGGACTCAATGTGGGACGTATGATTGCACTGATGGGACTCGATGAAATATCTGTTCCCGGGCAAGTAATGAATAGGTTTTGTGCCAGCGGATTGGAGACTATTGCCACCGGAATTGCAAAAATCATGGCAGGACATGCCGATATTGTTGTGGCAGGCGGAACAGAAAGTATGTCTATGGTGCCCATGGGCGGATATAAACCATCATTGGCTTATAGTGTAGTCAAAAACGGACATCCCGATTGGTATTGGGGTATGGGAATCACGGCGGAAGAAGTGGCTAAAGAATATAAGATTTCTCGTGAGGAACAAGATGCTTTTGCCTATGAATCTCATCAACGTGCACTCAAAGCAATCAAAGAAGGAAAATTTAAAAACCAAATTGTTCCGGTTGAGATTGAAGAAATTTATTTTGATGCCAAAACAGGCAAAAAGAAAACCAAAAAATTTATCATGGACACAGACGAAGGTCCTCGTGCAGATACATCTTTGAAAGGATTGGCAAAGTTGAGACCTGTCTTTGCACAGGGAGGCAGCGTGACCGCAGGCAATTCGTCTCAAACCTCTGACGGTGCTGCATTTTTGATGTTGATGTCAGAAGAAAAAATGAATGAATTGAGTTTGAAACCTTATGCCAGATTGGTCGAATATACAGTAGTGGGCGTGGAACCCAGAATCATGGGAATAGGTCCTTTATATGCCATTCCGAAAGTTTTGGAGAAAGCAAAAATGACACTGGATGATATCGATTTGATCGAACTGAATGAAGCCTTTGCTTCACAATCGGTTGCGGTTATCAAAAATTTGGACTTAGATACCAAAAAAGTCAATATCAACGGAGGCGCTGTTTCTTTAGGACATCCGCTTGGAATGACCGGAGCAAAATTGACCGTTCAGTTGCTGGATGAGCTCAAACAAACCGGAGGAAAATATGGTATGGTGACAATGTGTGTGGGAGCCGGACAAGGAGCTGCTGCCATTTTTGAACTGATGTAAAATAATCTTTGCGAGTTTTAATCAGCCTAAAAGATTTTAAATAAATATTATGCACGCATAATAAATAAAAATGCTAATAGCTGAAAAATATAAAATGTTTCTTCAATATCCCTGTGTTTAGTTAAGATATACGGAGAAATGATTACAGCTTTGAGCAAAAACTTAGAGAAATAGATTATAAAAATAATCCTGTTTTGCCCGTAAAAGAAAAAAATAGTGCAAGACATAAGTAATAATAAGCAATTGAGTAACAGTAAATTATAAAAAAATAAATAGATGAAAAAACAAGGAGCAGATTTTGTTATAAAAGACTATAAGTCGGAGGAGATATTTACTTTAGACGAACTGTCTGAAGAGCAACGTATGATGGCTGAATCAGCCACGGAATTTGTAGATCGTGAAATGCTTCCTGTCAAGCCGCGTTTTGAACAACATGATTATGCTTTGACCGAAAAATTGATGCGCCAGTCGGGAGAGATGGGATTCCTTTCAATAGGACTTCCTGAAAAATATAATGGCATGGGGATGGATTTTGTTTCCACCATGCTGATTTGTGATCGCATGTCAGGTGCAACAGGTTCGTTTGCAACTGCTTATGGGGCACATACCGGAATTGGCATCATGCCCATCTTTTTATATGGCACAGAAGAACAAAAGACCAAATATTTGTCAAAACTGGCTACCGGTGAATGGATTGGTGCTTATGCTTTGACTGAGCCCGGCGCCGGATCTGATGCAAATAGCGGAAAAACTACGGCGGTTTTGTCTGAAGATGGAAAACATTACATCATAAACGGGCAAAAAATGTGGATAAGCAACGCCGGATTTGCACAAACTTTCATCGTGTTTGCCAAGATTGTGGAAAACGATAAAAAAGACGATAAGCTCACCGCATTTATTTTTGAATATGATAAGAATAATCCTAACGGCTTCACTTTGGGTGAAGAAGAACAAAAATTGGGCATTCGTTCGTCATCAACCAGACAGGTTTTCTTTACGGATACAAAAATTCCGATAGAAAATATGTTGGGCAAAAGAGAAGAAGGATTCAAGATTGCCTTAAATGTCTTGAATATCGGTCGTATTAAATTGGCTGCCGGAATTGTAGATGCCATGAGAAGAATCATAGGAGAAAGTATCAATTATGCCAATGAAAGAAAACAATTTGGTCAGCCGCTTATCAATTTTGGGGCAATCAAGAAGAAGATTGCTGAGATGGCTACGAGAGTATATGTATCGGAATCAGGAATTTATCGTGCGGCAAAAGATATCAGCGATAAGATTGCAGAATTGAAATCCGAAGGCTTGGATGAAGCTGCTGCCGAGAAAAAAGCATTTGAAGACTATGCCATTGAAGCTGCTATTTTGAAAGTATATGTGTCTGACGGAACCCAGCTGGTCTCTGATGAAGGCATTCAGATATTTGGCGGAATGGGTTTTTCAGAAGACACACCCATGGAAAGCTATTGGCGTGATGCACGGATTACCCGTATTTATGAAGGAACCAATGAAATCAACCGTTTGCTGACGGTGAGCATGTTATTGAGAAAAGCAATGAAAGGACAATTGGATTTGTTGGGTCCCGCAAAATCAGTAGCCGGAGAGCTGATGGGAATTCCATCGTTCGATGTGCCTGAGTTTGAACATCCGTTGGATGAAGAACTGGATATGATCAAACGTTTGAAAAAAGTATTCTTGTTGATTGCCGGAACAGGCGCACAGAAATTTGGAGATAAGCTGGGCGGGCAACAACAATTGGTGTTAGATGCCGCCGATATTTTGATAGAAATTTATATGGCAGAGAGTGCTTTGCTGGCTACACAAAAGAAAGTGAAGAACAACCCTGATAAAAACTGGGAAACAGAAATTGCCATGAGCCAGTTGAATCTATTCAATGCAGTTGAAAAAATCAAATTCAAAGCCACTGAAGCCATTTATTCTATTGCGCAAGCAGATGAACTGAAAATGTTGTTGATGGGACTGAAAAGATTCAGTAAATATAACAATACACCCAACTTGAACGAGCTGAGGAAAGTCATTGCAAAAAAAGTAAGAGAAGACAACCGCTACGGTTTCAACGGATATTAATTATTGTTATACAAATATAGTTAGTTGTTTTGATTATGAGAGCCGTTCCGATGATTTGGGGCGGCTTTCTTTTTGCCATAAATGCACAAATTTTAAAAGCAAGATTCACTTCTAAAAATCTGCAATTGTTTCGCCCAATTTTTAACTTTGAACCAATAAATATCGAACACCGAGCAAATGTGTAGCTTTACCCTTTTTGTAGCCTTACCCTTTTTGGGAAGGCTACAACACCACGCCATTGTTTTGTGATTTTAAATTATGCTTTGTCAATTAGCCGGCTTTTTTGCCGGCGTTTATTGTCAAATTTATTGGATTGGGAGTTCAAGAAGTAGAATCAAATTTCTTTTAGTCGTTGTTGTGCCGCCGTTAGTTATCTTTATTTATCAAATTCACTATTACTTTTATCATTGTTTCTTTTTCATCTGGTTTACTTACCGCTATCATTAAAGTTAGTGCAACCAAAGCATTATCTGCAATTCTTTTTTCTCCTGTTTCTGAAAATAGCAATCCGTTTTTTTCAAGAAAATACAAAAATAAGAATGCTGCAATTCTTTTGTTTCCATCAGAAAAAGAATGATTTTTTACTATGAAATATAAAAGATTTGCTGCTTTTTCTTCTTTACTCGGGTATAAATCACCCCCGTCAAATATTTGGTAAATAGTAGCTATTGAACTTTTGAAAGAATTGTCTTTTTCGTGTCCGAACAATTCACTATTCCCGTAAGCTTTTTTTACTAACTCAA
>CAZAXU010000041.1:0-18781 GCA_964489245.1 uncultured Flavobacteriaceae bacterium | reverse complement strand
TATAAACAAATCAAAGAAATCTTTAAACTGATTCATACAATCGAGGTGAAATAAAAACATCCGCTATATTCATTTTTTCTTCATTTGAAAAAACAAAACAAGTAAACGTAAAAAAATATTTCCAAAACATATTTTGATTTATAAAAAAAAGCCTTAAATTTGCAGCCAATTTCATCTAAACCTCTGACGAAAATCGTGAATGTTTTTTTGAATCAACCATTAATGAAAATAAAATGGACAGTCTGATTAAATTTGTACAAGACGAGCTTGTAGAAAAAAAAGAGCTTCCTCGATTCGGTGCCGGAGATACCATCACGGTTTACTACGAAATTAGAGAAGGCAACAAAACCCGAACACAGTTTTTTAAAGGAGTTGTTATTCAACGCAGAGGTAGTGGAGCTACAGAAACTTTCACCATTCGTAAAATCTCAAGCGATGTGGCAGTGGAAAGGATATTTCCTGTTAACATGCCTACCATCCAAAAAATAGAGGTAAACAAAAGAGGTAAAGTTCGTAGAGCCAGAATTTTCTACTTCAGAGACTTACGAGGTAAAAAAGCTCGAATCAAAGAATTGAAAAAGAACTAGAGTTTTTAAAAACTCAAGAAAACACCTGCAAATGCGGGTGTTTTTTTTATGCCTTTGGCAAAAGGCATCCTCATCAATTACGTATTCTTTATTTTTTAGTCTTCATTTTTAAATTTCTATAAATTTTCCCTTTGATTTTTATGTTTTTTATGATGATAATATCCCCTTAAATTCTTATTTTTGTTGCAAATAATTCAAAAAAACATCCTATTATCATGACGCAACATATTTCAAAAATAATCTGGACTAAAACCGATGAAGCACCTGCTTTGGCAACCTATTCGTTACTGCCTATTGTAAACGCTTTTACAAAATCAGCCAACGTAAAAATTGAAACATCGGATATCTCACTCGCAGGAAGAATTCTCTCAATCTTTCCCGAAAGGCTTAAAGACGAACAAAAAATACCGGACTATTTGGCACAATTGGGCGCATTGACACTAAAACCCGAAGCCAATATCATCAAATTGCCCAATATCAGCGCATCTATTCCTCAACTCAAAGCCGCTATCAAAGAACTTCAAGAAAAAGGATATGATATTCCCGATTATCCTGAAGATCCTAAAACAGAAGAAGAAAAAACTTTGGCAAAACGTTTCGCCGTGGCTTTGGGAAGCGCCGTAAATCCGGTTTTGAGACAAGGAAATTCCGACAGACGTGCCGCAGTATCCGTGAAAAAATTTGCGCAAAAAAAACCACACAGAATGATGAAACCCTGGGGCAAAAATTCAAAAACACACGTAGCCCACATGACAGACGGAGATTTTTTTGGCAATGAAAAATCTGTCGTCACAGAAAATGCCCATAGTTTCAAAATTGAGATAACCGATAAAAACGGAAATACGACAATTCTTAAAGACGGACTAAAATCGGTAGAAGAAGAAATTCTTGATGCTACTTTTATAAGCAAAAAAGCACTCAAAAAATTCTATAATGAACAGATTGAAGATGCTAAAGAAAAAAATGTATTGCTTTCACTTCATCTCAAAGCAACTATGATGAAAGTATCCGACCCGATTATGTTCGGACACGCTGTTTCTGTCTACTATGAAGACGTATTGAATAAATATGCAGACACCATCGAAAAATTGAATGTCAATCTCAACAACGGTTTGGGAGATCTTTATAACAAGATTCAAAATCTGCCTGAAGATCAAAAAAAAGCCATTGAAAACGATATCATATCTGTTTATCGGAACAAAGCCAAATTGGCAATGGTCGATTCTGACAAAGGCATTACCAACTTGCATGTTCCCAACAATGTGATTATCGACGCATCTATGCCCGTTGTTATTCGTGATGGCGGGAAAATGTGGGGAGCAGACGGCAAATTGCACGACACAAAAGCCATGATTCCCGATAGATGTTATGCCACTATTTATCAAGAAGTGATTGACAATTGCAATATTCACGGCGCATTTGATCCGGCAACGCTCGGCAGTGTATCAAATGTGGGACTGATGGCACAAAAAGCCGAGGAATACGGCTCTCACCCCACTACATTTGAAATTCAAACCGACGGCATTGTCAAAGTGGTCGATTCAAAAGGCAATATCATGATGGAACACAAAGTGGAGAAAGGAGACATTTGGCGTATGTCACGGGTCAAAGATATCCCGATTCAAGATTGGGTTAAACTTGCCGTAAGCAGAGCAAAAGCCACCGGTGTTCCCGCCATTTTTTGGTTGGACAAGAATCGTGCTCACGATGCACAAATTATCAAAAAAGTTGAAAAATATTTAAAAAATCATGACACCGACGGATTGGATATCAGAATCATGTCTCCAAACGATGCCATGAAATTCTCTTTGGAAAGAATCAGAAAAGGAGAAGATACCATTTCAGTCACGGGAAATGTACTTAGAGATTATCTCACCGACCTATTCCCTATTCTCGAACTCGGCACCAGTGCAAAAATGCTTTCTATCGTTCCACTGTTGGCAGGTGGCGGATTATTTGAAACCGGAGCCGGAGGCTCCGCCCCTAAACATGTCGATCAGTTTTTGAAAGAAGGACACTTGCGTTGGAATTCTCTCGGCGAATTCTTGGCATTAACCGTGTCTTTGGAGCATCTGTCAAATGCCTTTGACAACAAACGAGCTCGGATTATGGGAGAAACACTTGATAAGGCCATTAGTAAATACCTGGAAAATGAAAAAGCTCCGTCCAGAAAAGCCGGAGAGCTCGATAATCGAGGAACTCATTTCTTTTTGGCTCAATATTGGGCGCAGATGCTGGCACAACAAAACGATGATGCAGAATTAAAAAATAAATTCGCCAAAATTGCTCAACAACTGGAAAATAATGAAAAACAAATTCTAGCTGAAATTGCAGCGGCAGAAGGAAAGAAAACAGACATCGGCGGATATTATCTCCCCGATGACAGCAAAGCTAAAAAAGCCATGCGCCCCAGCAATACATTCAATGCAATCATTGCATCAATCTAACAATTGAGTCTGAATCTAACAATAATAATAAAAGGCTTCGTTTGGAACGAGGCCTTTATTTCAAACAACAATCATATCGATGTTTGATTATTATGAATTTTGTATTTTTGAACTATCATGATAACTGAAATTTTATAAAAAACCTACATGTCTCAAGAAAAATTTGAAAAAATCACCGAAAAAGACTCCTTGTACAACGACTTGGAGAAAATGAGTATTAAAGAACTTTTATACAATATCAATGCAGAAGACAAGAAAGTTCCTTTTGCCGTTGAAAAAGCCTTACCACAAATCGAGGCATTGGCTTCTCAAATCGTTCGAAAACTCAAGAAAGGCGGCAGATTGTTTTATATTGGCGCAGGAACCAGCGGGCGGCTTGGCATTTTAGATGCTTCTGAATGCCCTCCAACCTTTGGCGTGGAAGACGACTTGGTCATCGGGTTGATTGCCGGCGGAGACAAAGCCATCAGAAAGGCCGTTGAAGAAGCAGAAGATTCCGTCACCCAAGGATGGAAAGATTTAAAAGCTTTTAACTTTTCAGTAAGAGACGTGTTGGTAGGAATTGCAGCATCCGGCACTACTCCTTATGTAGTCAGTACTATTCGAAAAGCCAGAGAAAACGGCAGCACCACAGGATGCATCACCATGAATCCCGGAAGCCCGTTGGAGCAAGCTGCAGAATTTCCCGTGACAGTTATTGTCGGTCCTGAATTTGTTACCGGAAGTTCCAGAATGAAAGCCGGAACAGCACAAAAACTCGTATTGAATATGCTCACAACTTCAAGCCTTATCCAATTGGGAAGAGTGAAAGGAAATAAAATGATCGATATGCAACTCACCAACAATAAATTGGTTGATCGCGGCACTAAAATGATTATGAAAGAAACACAATTGAACTATGACACTGCAGAAAAATTGCTACTCAAAACCGGAAGTGTACGCTTGGCTTTAAAAGATTTTTTTATAAAAAATATTTAATTCCCCGATCGATTAACCATATAAACACCAAGCAGAATCAATCCGCCTGCCAATATTTGCATAAAATAGATTTTCTCCCCATCCATAATCCCCCAAAACAAAGCTACAATCGGGATGATATAAGTAACCGACGAAGCAAAAATCGGAGAAGATATTTGCACCAATCTGTTGAAAACAATCTTGGCTATTCCCGTGCCTACAATTGCCAAAATACCGATATAACCCAAAGCGGATAAAACCGGTTTTTGTGTGATATCCTGCTGAAAAAAACCGGTATAGCCCAAAACGATAACCGCAGGAAATAAAACCAAAATAAAATTTCCTACCGCAATGGCAGTGGCATCTAAATTTGATAAATACTTTTTCAGAATATTCACATTGAAGGCATAGCCTATTGAGGCGATAATCACAGCCAACGCAAACCAATAATTATCATTCGGATTCAAAGATGCGCTACCGGCAACCAATGCAATGGTGCCCAGCATTCCAATCAAGATACCGACAGACTGTTTTTTTGTGAAAACAAACCCAAAAAACATCGAGCCTAAAATCAATGTTGCCAAAGGCGTAAAAGAATTCAAAATCGCCACAATGCCGCTGTCAATATGCTGAATGGCAAAGGTGAACATGAAAACCGGCAAAAAAGTGCCTAGCAAAGCATTGTATAAAACATATTTCCATTGTGATTTTTGAATCAATTTTAATTTTCGGGCAAAAAACAGCAATAAAAAAACAGCAGAGAAAATCATTCGTAATGCACCCACTTGCACCGGAGACAGATATTGCAAAGCCTGTTTCATCAAGATGTATGAGCTACCCCAAATCAAGGATAGACTCAACAGAAAAAACCATTGCCGCTGCCGATTATTCATGACACAAATGTCGTCATATTTATTCAATCCAAATAAAAAACTCAATATATTTTGATAAAAACTCCATAAAATGACTATTGTCATATGTAACTTTTGTAACATAATATAGATTCGCTGTATAAAAAATTTAAAATAAACCCCATGAAAAAAATTTTATTAAGCTTTGTGCTTCTCTCGGCTTTCAGCTATCATGCAATCGGTCAAAAAATAGCTCCCTACATCAAAGTAGGCACATCAACAGAAAGCATGCAGGATGTTTCAAAACAGATTATCGATGCACTTAAAAATGATTCGTTCACAATCTTGGGCAGCTATCATCCTTCAAGGAAAAAAGCATTAAAAGTGATTGTTTTTACAAGAGCCGATTTAAAAAACACCGTAGTTAAAGTCAAAGAAAGAGGCGCGCTGGCAGCCGCCATGAAAGTCGGACTGGTGCAAAAAAACGGAAAAATCACGATATCTTATACCAATCCTGAATATATGCTAAGAGCTTATTTGAGAAACAGTTACAACACTTATAAAAGTACGTTTCAAAAATTCAGTATCGATTTAAAGCAAGCTCTATCTAAAGTTGGAAATGATTTCACAACATTTGGAGGTGCCCTCAGTGCCAACGAACTGAAAAAATATCACTATAAAATCATGATGCCTTATTTCACCGATCCTATCGAACTAAAAGAATTTTCTTCTTTTGATGAAGGCATAAAAACAATTGAGCGCAATCTGAAAGCACGCAAAGGCAACACGCTTAAAGTCTATAAGATTGTTTATAAAAGCAGGAAAGTGGCTGTTTTTGGCGTAGGATTGTGGAACAAAGATGATGGAGAATCTCATTTTTTACCTAAAATCGGTGAGAGTCATGTGGCAGCACTTCCCTACGAGATTATCTTGCAAAACAAAAAAGCAAGCATGCTGCACGGAAAATATAGAATTGCACTTTTTTGGCCGGAACTGAGCATGGGAACATTCATGAGAATCATGAGTACTCCGGGAGATATTGAAGACATGCTTGAAGATTTATGTAAATAAAAAACCTTACATTTCATGTTTATATGGGCGGGAAAGAACGGACTTTTGTCAAAATAAGACAAGTCTTCTTTCTCGCTTTTTTTGATAAGAAAAGATAAACACTTCAGCACGGATAAACAGCTGCGACTTATTTATAAAATGTCTTTTCAAACGAAGAAAACTCTTGTCTTTTCAGCAATATTCTCATCCAAAAAGCTTGCATAAATCCCAAGCCATAGCCCATTAGCATTACAAAACTCATCAAGGCTGAATATGCTCCGATTAAAATCGATTTATTCTTGATACTTGCATCTATAAAAAGTAATATAAAGTATAAAAAGAACGGAAGCAATGCATACTTACAAACAAAAATAAAAATCAATGTCATTGCCGGCAGACTTAAAGTGAAAATTGCCGGAAAAAAATGTACGGTTTTTAAAGATTTGGGATGACGCTTATAAAGATTGATTCTTGCAATTCCCGAATTATAAACTTGTTTGAAAAATTGTCTGATTGTATTTCTTCTTTTATGAAACACATAGGCTGACGGAATCAGGCGTGATTTGAAGCCCTCGGAAAAAATTCTGATGCTAAAATCAATATCCTCACCAAATCTCATGGGAGAAAAGCCTTGCGTCTTTTTAAAAACCTGCTTTGAAATACCCATATTAAAACTCCTCGGATGAAATTTTTCAAGGCTTTGAACTTTTCCTCTAATGCCGCCGGTCGTAAAAATTGAAGTCATGGCATAGTTGATAGCCTTTTGTGTCGGCGTAAAATCTTGAGCAGCTGCATCCGGGCCTCCGTAAACATCTACATAATTTTGTTCCAGCTCATAACGGACAATCTCCATATAATTTTCGGGCAAAATCACATCGGAGTCTAAAATAATAAAATAATTTCCGGAAGCGTGTTGCATGCCGTAATTTCTGCTCAGCCCCGGACCGGAATTTTCCTTGAACAAATAGGTTATCCGCAAAACTTCATCGAACTTTTCAACCACATCTTTTGAAGCATCTTGAGATCCGTCTTCCACGATGACCACTTCAAAATCACGATGAGTTTGTCTCACCAAACTCTCCAACAATTCTTTAAGCTCCTGCCTACGATTATAGACGGGCACAATAATGGAAAATAAAAGTTTTTGTTCGGTTTGCATCATGACAATTAGGATGTAAAAATAGTCATTATTTTGGACTTGTATTGCTCAAAAGCAAACAACTATGAACTAAAATATTTACCTTTACGGTCTTATTTGAATTTTGAATCCTAAATTCCGGCTATGAACAAACTAAAAATTATCAACGATCCCATATACGGTTTTATAAATATTCCAAACGAATTGATTTTCGATTTAATAGCACACCCCTATTTCCAACGTTTGAGACGTATTGCACAAATGGGATTATCTTATTTGGTCTATCCGGGAGCACACCACACCAGATTTCATCATGCCATTGGCGCCATGCATTTAATGCAAACTGCAATTCATGTGCTGAGAAGCAAAAATATTGAAATCACAAAAGATGAAGAAGAAGCCGCACTTGTTGCCATTCTTTTACACGACATCGGTCATGGTCCTTTTTCTCATGCGTTGGAACAAAGTATTATCAATGAAATTTCTCATGAAGATATCTCACTTGCCATCATGCACAAACTCAACAACGAGTTCAAACACAAACTGGATTTGGCAATTGATATTTTCAGAGGAAACTATCATAAAATTTTTTTGACAGAACTAATTAGCAGTCAAATTGATATGGATAGATTAGACTACCTGAAAAGAGATAGTTTCTATTCCGGTGTAATCGAGGGGCAAATCAATTCTGAAAGGCTGATAAAAATGCTTAATGTCAAAGATAATCGTCTTGTAGTGGACGAAAAAGGCATCTATTCCGTAGAAAAATTCATCATCTCCAGAAGGCTGATGTATTGGCAAGTATATTTTCACAAAACAGGTTTTATCATTGAAAAAATATTAGCCAAAATCTTGACTCGAGTCAAGCAACTTATCAAGGAAAACAAGCCTATTGAAATTGATGACAATCTGCTGTTTCTGTTTAAAAACAATATCAAAAATCCAGATGACAAAAGCTTAAGCATATTCACAAAATTAGACGATTCAGACATTGTCTATCATTTGAAAAAATGGAAAAACAACTCGGATTATATTTTATCCTATTTGAGTGCCATGGTGATAGACCGAAAATTCAACAAAGCCATTATTCAAAAGGAACAATTCAAAAAAACAGACATTGAAAAAATACAAAATCAGGTATTGGCAACCCATCGAATTAAAAAAAATGAAATCGATTATTTGGTCTATTCGGGCAGCATAAAACACAAAGCCTATAACAAAGAAAAACATCCCATTCTCATTTTGAGTCGTGAGGGAAACATCACCGAATTTTCAGAGGCAAGTGATCAATTCAATATCGCGGCACTTTCAAAACCGGTTATCAAGCATTATCTCAGCTATCCTAAAATAAAAAAATTGTAAAAGATTATTCTTTTTCATACTTTTGCCTCACAATGAAGTATAGCATCCGTAAAATAACAGAATACTTAAAAGGCACGCTGGAAGGCAATCCTGATATTGAGATAAATACGATATCAAAAATTGAGGAAAGCGCCGAGAATTCCGTAACATTTTTAGCCAATCCGGTTTACACACCGCACATATACACCACAAAGGCATCTTTGGTTGTCGTTAATAAAGATTTTGTGCCTGAAAAAAAAATTAACACAAATATCCTAAGAGTTGATGATGCCTATCAAGCTTTTTCCAAACTTTTAGAGCTCTTCAGCGATGACTATCATACCAAAATAGGCATTGAAAATCCGGTTTCAATCGCGTCGACTGCCAAAATCGGAGAAAACATATATATCGGAGCTTTTGCCTATATCGGAGAAAATGTCAAAATCGGGAAAAATGTCAAAATCTTTCCACAAACTTTTATAGGAAATAATTGTGAGATTGGCGACAACAGTCTTATATTCCCCAATGTGAGCATTTATCACGACACCATCATCGGAAAACATGTGACCATTCACTCGGGAACCGTTATCGGTGCCGATGGTTTTGGTTTTGCCCCGAACAATGGAAATGATTTCAAAAAAGTTCCGCAAATCGGGAATGTGATCATCGAGGATTATGTCGAAATCGGCGCCAACAGTGCAATAGACAGAGCTACAATGGATTCCACCATTATCCGAAGAGGCGTTAAGCTTGATAATTTTATTCAAGTGGCACACAATGTCGAAATTGGAGAGAACACTGTTATTGCCGCACTAACCGGCATCTCCGGATCCACCAAAATCGGCAGCAATTGTATGATTGGCGGACAAGTGGGAATTGCCGGTCATCTCAAAATCGGAAACGATGTAAAAGCCGGTGCACAATCAGGCATATCTCATAACCTGAAAGACGGTGAGATTGTTGTAGGAACTCCGGCCATTCCGATAAGAAATTTTAAAAAATCTACAATTCTCTTCAAAAATCTCGGAGGCTTGTATGATCGAATCAAAGAATTGGAAAAAGAAATAAAGAAATAAAATTCGATATGATTAAACAAAAAACTTTAAAAAAACCTATAACCACAGAGGGAATAGGCTTACATACCGGAAAGAAAGTTTCTTTGACATTGAAACCCGCACCGGAAAATTACGGTTTTAAATTTGTTAGAACAGATTTGGAAGGCAGACCTGAAATCGAAGCCAGTGCCCAATTGGTTAACAAAACCGAAAGAGGAACCGTCTTGGAAAAAAACGGCGTGCAAATCAACACTACGGAACACATATTGGCTGCTCTGGTCGGGATGGATATAGACAACTGCATCATTGAACTCGACGCACCTGAACCGCCTATCAAAGACGGCTCATCAAAGATATTCGTCGAAATGATTGAAAAGGCAGGCATCGAAGAACAAGACACTGAACGTGAAGAGTTCGTCATAAAAAACATTATTTCATATATAGACCCTGAAACAGAAAGTGAAATTCTTATCATGCCGGCAGATCATTATGAAATCACCAGCATGGTCGATTTTGGCACCAAAGTATTGGGAACACAAAATGCTTACCTGAAAGACATCGATGATTTCAAAACAGAAATTGCATCTGCCCGTACTTTTAGTTTTCTTCATGAATTGGAGATGTTGCTGGAACACGGACTCATCAAGGGAGGAGATTTGAGCAATGCTATTATTTTTGTAGACAAGCCCATCTCCAACAAAACAAAAAATTTGCTTAAAGACTACTTTAAGAAAGAAGATTTTGAGGTAAAATCCAACGGAATTCTGAACAATTTAGATTTACAATGGCCCAATGAGGCTGCCAGACATAAATTGCTTGACGTAATGGGTGATTTGGCATTGGTTGGCACCAAAATCAGAGGAAAAGTCATTGCCAACAAACCCGGACATAAGGTCAACACACAATTTGCCAAGAAATTGCAAAAAATCATCAAAAACGTGAAGCGCAACAAAGTGCCTGATTTCAATTTGAATCAACCTCCTTTGATGGATATTGAAAAAATCATGGAATTGTTACCACACAGACCGCCATTCTTGTTGATTGATCGAATTCTGGAATTATCCGACCATCATGTGGTCGGAATGAAAAACGTGACTATGAACGAATCTTTTTTTATCGGTCATTTTCCCGGCGCCCCTGTCATGCCCGGCGTTCTGCAAGTGGAAGCCATGGCACAAACCGGAGGCATTTTGGTATTAAGCACTGTACCTGACCCCGAAAATTATCTCACCTATTTCATGAAAATGGATAAGGTAAAATTTAAAAGAAAAGTGATGCCCGGAGACACCTTGATTTTCAAGGCAGACCTGATTTCTCCCATACGACGAGGAATCTGTAATATGCAAGCCTATGCCTATGCAAACGGACAATTGGTTGCAGAGGCTGAGCTTATGGCACAAATTGTCAGAAGACCGGAAGCAGACGAGAAAAAATAAAAAAAATTATGAATCAACCCTTAGCATATATTCATCCCGGCGCAAAAATTGCCAAAAATGTTGTGATTGAACCTTTCAGCACTATCAGCAACAATGTACAAATCGGTGAAGGCACTTGGATTGGACCCAATGTAGCCATTATGGAAGGCGCTCGAATAGGAAAAAATTGCAAAATTTTTCCGGGAACGGTCATTGCTGCAGAACCGCAAGATTTAAAATTTGAAGGAGAAGATTCTCTGGCTATTATTGGAGACAACACAACTATCAGAGAAAATGCCACGGTTAACAGAGGAACAAGAGCCAGCGGAAAAACCATAGTCGGAAGCAATTGTTTGATCATGGCAAACGTGCATGTTGCACATGATTGTGTTGTTGGAAATCATTCCATATTGGTTAACAATGTGGCACTTGCCGGTCATGTTGAGATTGGAGAATGGGCAATCATCGGTGGGTTGGCTGCTGTTCATCAATTTGTGAAAATCGGGAGACATGCCATGATTTCAGGAGGTACACTGGTACGAAAAGACGTACCGCATTTTGTAAAAGCCGCTAAAGAGCCCATACAATATGTCGGTGTGAATTCCATTGGATTAAGACGTAGAGGATTTGATTCGAAAAAAATCAATTTCATTCAAGATATTTACAGAATCATTTTTCAGAAAACAAACAATATCACAATGGCGTTGGAATATATCGAAGCGGAAATGAGCGCATCTACAGAAAGAGACGAAATCATTGAATTTATCAAAAATTCTCCTAGAGGAATCATCAAAGGATATAAACAAAACATTAAATAGAAAATTATGGCAGACACTTCAGATATCAGAAAAGGATTATGTATCAAATACAACAACGACATTTATAAAATTATAGAATTTCTGCACGTAAAACCCGGAAAAGGTCCGGCTTTTGTCAGAACAAAACTCAAAAGTCTCACCTCCGGAAAAGTTGTGGACAACACTTTTTCTGCGGGACATAAGATTGAAGATATAAGAATTGAAACCCGAAAATTTCAGTTCCTGTATAACGACGGAGAAGCCTATCATTTTATGGATGACGAAACCTATGAACAAATCCAACTTCAAGAAGCAATGATTGATGCACCGCAATTCTTGAAAGAAGGCGAGATGGTCACAATCTTGATGAAAGCAGATGACAATATGCCACTCACTCTTGACATGCCGGCGAGTGTGATCATGGAAGTCACTCATACAGAACCCGGAGTGAAAGGAAACACAGCCACCAATGCCACCAAACCTGCCACCATTGAAACAGGAGCCAAAGTGAGAGTGCCTTTATTTATCAATGAAGGAGATAAAATTAAAATCAACACGGAAAACGGAAATTATCTGGAACGAGTAAAATAATTCTATAAAAAATGACTTTTTGACATATTTTGTTTTGTCATAAATCACGACATTTACCGACAAATTTAATATATAAAACATGAGTGTACTAGTAGATAAAAATTCAAAAATAATAGTTCAAGGTTTCACCGGAGGAGAGGGAACCTTTCATGCCGGACAAATGATTGACTACGGCACAAATGTTGTAGGCGGCGTAACCCCCGGAAAAGGCGGTCAAGAGCACTTGGGCAAGCCTGTTTTCAACACGGTAGAAGATGCTGTCAAGGCAACAGATGCAGACACTTCCATTTTATTTGTACCCCCTGCCTTTGCTGCTGATGCTATCAAAGAAGCTGCCGATGCAGGCATCAAAACCATCATTGCCATCACTGAAGGAATTCCCGTTGCCGATATGGTCAAAGTGATGGATTATATCAAAGACAAAGATGTGAGACTGGTTGGACCAAACTGCCCGGGAGTAATCACTGCCGAAGAAGCAAAAGTTGGCATTATGCCCGGTTTTGTTTTTAAAAAAGGAAAAGTAGGCTTGGTTTCCAAATCGGGCACCTTGACTTATGAAGCTGCAGACCAAGTGGTCAAACAAGGTTTAGGAATTACGACAGCAATCGGAATTGGCGGGGATCCTATCATTGGAACAACGACCAAAGATGCCGTTGAGATGTTTATGAATGATCCCGAGACAGAAGCCATTGTCATGATTGGAGAAATCGGAGGAAACCTGGAAGCCGAAGCAGCCAAATATATCAAAGAAACGGGAAATAAAAAACCCGTAGTAGCTTTTATTGCCGGACAAACCGCCCCCAAAGGAAGAACCATGGGACATGCCGGTGCCATTGTAGGCGGAAAAGCAGATACGGCACAAGCAAAAATGGAAATTCTCAGAGCCCACGGCATTCATGTGGTGGAATCTCCTGCCGAAATCGGAAAAAAAGTAGCAGAAGTCTTGAACAAATAGACCGTAAAAAAATACATATAAAAAAAATGCCGTTCAAAACTTTTTGAACGGCATTTTTTTTTACTTTTGGTCAAGTCAATCATAAATCCAAAACAACAGTTCATTATGAAAAAATTTATCACGCTGACATTTTCCATACTGCTTTTTTCGTTTACTTCCGCACAAAAAAACAAGGCGTATGTTAGTCCGCAAGGGTTGACTCATGCCATGACGGCACAAGAAAAAGAATTAAAGAAGAGCTACCACAGCGCACTTAAAGCAACCGCTCCCCCTTCGGGAAGCATCAGAAATATTGCCGAATGGGAACCCATGGAAAGTGTCATCATTTCATATAACGGGTCTTTTGGAATCCCCTACTCCATGATTGCCGCAATATCTCAATATGTGAATCTCACCATCTTGGTTGCCAATGCATCTGAAGAGACAAGCGTAAGAAATCTGCTCTCTAATAATAATGTAAATCTCAATAATTGTAGTTTTATCCACCACGATGTAAACTCATGGTGGTCAAGAGACTACAGTCCTTGGTTTGTGGCGGTTGATAATCAAAACGTTTCCGTAATAGATTTTAACTATAACAGACCCAGACCCCAAGACGATGCTGTTCCCGGCGTGATTGCCAATACTTTAAGCATGCCGTACTATAAAATGAATTTGGAACAAACCGGAGGAAACTATATGACCGACGGCTATGGCATTGCCGCATCTACAGATTTGGTTTATAGTGAAAACTCCGTTTCAACAACTCAGATTGCAACAAGAATGAATGACTATCTGGGCATTGGAACCTATCATGTCAGACCTGATCCTTTAGACGACTATATCAAGCACATTGATTGTTGGGGAAAATTTCTTGATGTTGACAAAGTCATGATTGCACAAGTGCCCGCTTCGGACTACAGATATGCCGATTTTGAAGCTGCCGCACAATTTTTTGCCACACACAATTGCTCATACGGCTATCCCTATGAGGTGGTCAGAGTTCAAGAAGCCAACAAGAACTCAAGTCAAGTGACACCTTACACCAATTCTCTGATTCTGAATGGAAAAGTCTTTGTACCGCTAACGGGTTCTTCTTATGACAGCCAAGCCATTGCAAGCTATCAAACTGCAATGCCCGGCTATGAAATTATTGGAGTTCACGCCGGAAATGCCAGCTGGTATAATACCGATGCTTTGCACTGCCGTACGCATGGCATTGCAGACAGAGAAATGTTGTTCATCAAACATTATCCGGTTTACGGAACCATACAAACCACCAATCCGGTGCCCATCAATGTTGAGGTCTATTCTTATGCCGGAAGAAATCTTCAAGCAGGCTATCCCGTTCTGAAATATAAAACCAATAATTCTGCCTATCACACCGTGCAAATGGCTGAAACAAGCACACAACATTATATGGCAACCATTCCGGTTCAAAACGGATTAAATGAAATTTCTTATTATATAGAAGCAACCGACAGTTCAGGAAAAAGTGCCAGCAATCCGATTATGGGTATAAACGATCCTTTTATTTTTCATACGGATTCGGGAACCTCCGCTATTGATGATATTGAAAAGACTCAGCCTGTTAAAATCTATCCCAATCCGAGCAACGGAATTTTTAATTTGGAGACAAATTTGGTCGAAGCGCAAAACATTGATATCGAGGTCAGAACAATCAGCGGAAATTTGATTTATCAACAAAATAGATTTGTCAATGCAAACAAAGATGTTATATCTATAAATCTAAATAAAATCAGTAGTGGCATCTATTTTGTAAACATCAAAACCAAAGCGGGAAATCAAAGCATAAAACTGGTTGTCAGATAAGCTCTAGTCTGCTTCTTTTGACGAACCCGAAACCAAGCGGTTGATTTCTTTGAGTTCTTTTTCGCTTAGGTCTCGCCATGCACCTACCGGCAAATCCAAACTGACGTTCATAATTCTGATGCGTTTCAGCTTAACCACATTATAGTTCAGATATTCACACATTCGACGAATCTGCCGATTCAAACCCTGTGTAAGAATAATCCTAAACTTATATTTGCTTATTTGTTCCACAAAGCATTTCCGAGTAACAGTATCTAAAATAGGCACTCCGGCAGACATTTTTTGAATAAATTTTTTTGTGATCGGCTTATTTACCGTGACCATATATTCCTTTTCATGATTGTTTCTTGCCCGTAAAATTTTATTGACAATATCGCCGTCATTGGTCAAAAAAATCAAACCTTCACTGGGCTTGTCCAAGCGTCCGATTGGAAAAATTCGGGTCGGATAATTGATATAGTCTATAATGTTGTTCTTTTCCACTTTTGTATCGGTTGTGCAAACAATGCCCACGGGTTTATTAAAAGCGATATAAACCGGTTTATTCTTGGGTTTGGAAACCAATAATCCATCGACATGCACTTCATCCGCAGGAACGATTTTGGTTCCCATTTCCGGCACTTTTCCGTTGATGGTCACTCGTCCTTGCTCGATAAGCTTGTCTGCCGCCCTACGCGAACAATAGCCTATCTCACTCAGATATTTGTTGATTCTTGTCTGTTTCTGTTCTGTCATGATCAACTTTTTGATTTAACCCTTAAAAAGTAAAATATTGATTGCCGTAAATGTAGTCATTTCTGTTTAATTGGAAGTTGGCTTATTATCTGAGCTTGATACTTACATGTTGCTTTCTTCTTTCAACGATTTTTTTTATCTTTGAAAAAAAAACAACGAACTATGAAGAACATCAACGAGAAAAATGTGATTGTCACGGGGGCTTCAAGAGGAATCGGACGTGTGATTGCGCTGACTTTTGCCAAATATGGCGCCAATATTGCCTTTACGGACATCAGAAAAGACGAAAATTTTGAAAGCCTTGAGAAAGAACTTACTGCATTGGGAATAAAAGCAAAAGGATATGTTTCGGATGCAAGCAGCTTTGAAGGTTCTCAAAAAACGGTTGAACAAATTTTGAAAGACTTCGGTTCTGTGGATGTGTTGGTCAACAATGCCGGTATCACCAAAGACAATTTGCTGATGCGCATGTCCGAGCAAGAATGGGATATGGTGATCAACATCAACCTGAAATCCGTTTTCAATTTGACCAAAGCGGTGCTCAGACCCATGATGAAACAACGCAACGGCTCCATTATCAATATCAGCTCTGTGGTAGGTGTTGCCGGAAATGCCGGACAAGCCAATTATTCCGCATCAAAAGCAGGCATCATCGGGTTTACCAAATCGGTGGCTAAAGAATTGGGTGGCAGAAACATCAGAAGCAATGCCATTGCCCCGGGATTTATAGAAACCGATATGACTGCCAAACTCGGCGAAGATGTTATCAAAGCTTGGTATGATAAAATTCCGCTGAAACGCGGCGGAAAACCGGAAGATGTTGCCAATGCATGTTTGTTCCTCGCTTCTGATTTGTCCAGCTATGTTACCGGACAAGTCTTGCTGGTTGACGGAGGAATGTTCACTTAGAATATTTTTTTTTTAAATCGCACATAAATGCAAATAGTTCTTGCCATCTTATTGGCTTTTATCATCAGTGCCTTTCAATATTTATTCAAACGAAAGGCACTCCTGCTTTTTGCGCTGCGTTTTTTGTCGCTGTTTCTTATTTTTCTGCTTATTCTAAACCCTAAAATCGAGAAAAAAAACAAAAATATCGAAAAACCGGATTTGTTTGTGCTGGTTGACCAAAGCAAATCAATCAAAAAACAAGGCTTGGATTCTTTGCTGCAAAAACAACTCGAAAATATTCAGAAAGACCCCGGAATTCTCAACAAATTCAAAATGCACATCCTTGGATTTGACAAGCATCTGAAAACCGGCAACAAGATTGATTTTTCAGGAGAAAGAACCGATATTGCCCAAGCCGTTCAAGAGTTGAAAGAGTTGTATCAAGCAGAACACCGAACACCTGTCATCCTGCTGTCTGACGGACAAATCACCGGCGGTGCCGATTATTCATACAGCATTTCACAAACCGACAGGCTACAAGTGTTTCCGGTTGTTTTGGGAGATACCATAAAATATGAAGACCTGAAAATAGATTTGCTCAATGTGAATCCTTATGCTTATAAAGGCAACCGTTTTCCGGTTGAAATTTTTGTGTCCTATGCCGGAAATCAAAACATCAAAAGCAATCTGCGTATTCTCTCCGGAAAACAAAAGGTTTTTCAGCAAAGAATTTCATTGTCAAATGAAAAAAAATCACAACGGATTCGCTTTTTTCTAAAAGCTGCTCAAAAAGGCAACTTTCACTATAAAGCCATATTAGATCCGCTTGAAAACGAAAAGAATCGTTTGAACAACACCAAAAATTTCAGCGTTCAAGTGATTGATAATGCCAAAAAAATATTGATTGTTTCCAATATCATCCATCCCGACTTGGGTGCCGTCAAACGTAGTCTTGGTCAACAAGAATTTGTTCAGGTTTCTCTCAAAAAACCAAGCGATAAAACAATAAGAATCGAAAAATACAGCAGCCTTATTCTCTATCAGCCTACTACTGATTTTAAAGATATTTTCAGACAAATAAAATCAAAAAAATCGAGTTGGCTTATTCTCACGGGCACACATACGGATTGGAAATTTTTAAACGAGCAGAAACTGTTTTTTAAAAAAGATTTTATATCCGGCACCGGCAATTTTTTTCCAAAGAAAAACGGAGGATTTTCTCTTTTTTCTCTTCCCGATATAGACTTGGACAAGTTGCCTGCCCTAAAAGATGTTTATGGAAAAATCAAACTGGCAGACAACACACAAACAGCCATTTATGCCAAAATCAAAGGCGTGGAAACCAAGCAACCCCTACTCGCTTTCAATGCCGAACAAAAGCAGGCGGTTTTGCTGGGAGAAAATCTTTGGAAATGGCGTATGTATGAAGGGGTGAACCACGATGGATCCGGTAATTTTGATGCGCTCTTGCAACAAAGCATTCAATATCTCTCATTGGAAAAAAAATTCGACCGATTGCAATTGAACTATACCCCACAATATTTTCAGGGAGAAAAAATTGTGATCAGCGCACAAATTCTGGACAAAAATCTGGCTCAGGACACCAAAGCAAAAGCTGAATTGTATCTGAAAAACGGCAAAACCACAAACAAATATCCGCTTTCATTGATCAACAACAGCTATCAGGTGAACCTGAGCAGCCTTTCTCCCGGAACTTATGATTTCAGCGTGTTGGCGGCACATGGCAAGCTTAAAAAATCGGGAGCTTTTGTCATACTTCCGTTTAGCCCTGAAGAAAAAAATCAAGGTGCCGACCTCACACGACTCAGTCTATTGGCAGAAAATTCAAACGGAAAGATATTTTTTTCCGATCAGCTGCATGAGTTGAAATCTGCGTTATTGCAGAAAAATAAATATCCCGCTATCAGCACAATCAAAATTGAAAAAAGTCCGCTGATTGCCCGTCAATGGTTGCTGTTTTTCATTCTCTTGTTGCTGGCAGCCGAATGGTTTATTAAAAAGCTTAGGGGAGAATTGTAAGAAGGAAGTTGAAAGGTAAAAGCTGAAGGTTTTCTTTTAAATCTGAAATCATCTTGCCACACGCCAACTTTATAAACTTTTTCCTTTCTACTAATTTTTAACATTTCTTGGATTATTTG
>CAZAXU010000040.1:0-18855 GCA_964489245.1 uncultured Flavobacteriaceae bacterium | reverse complement strand
CAATATTTTACCGTCATGGGGAAAAGAAGAAGCTTATGAAATATTGATTAGGTTATACATCAAAAAAGAAAATTGGGATTTAGCAGAAAAATACTTTCATGAAGGAATTGAAGAATTTCCTGATAGCTATTCTATTAATCAACTAAAACCCAAATTACACATGAATGACTATCCTTTTAAAGTTACTGTTATAGGAAAAGGCAAACCAATTATTCTCATTCCCGGTTTATCTTGTTCAGGTGATGTTTGGAGTCAAACAGTTGATTCATTGAAAAATAATTATGAGTGTCATATTCTGAGCTTAGCCGGTTTTTCAAATCAAAAGCCTATTGATTTAGATAAGGGGTATTTACCAATTATTCAAGAAAAGATTTCGGAATATATTGAAAATGAAATGGAGGAAAAACCTATCATTATTGGTCATAGTTTGGGTGGATTTTTAGCATTATCCATTGCAAACTCAAAACCCAATTCCTTGAAAACTGTTGTTATTGTAGATTCTTACCCCTTCTTATCTTTGATATTTAATCCAAATGCAACGACAAAAAGCGTTATACCACAAGCAAATCAAATGAAAGAATATATGATTTCATCATCGGATAGTTTGTACAGCAGTCAACAGAGATTAACACTAAAAACAATGATAACGGATTCATTAAACATAGAAAAAGCCTTAAAATGGTCTCTTGAATCAGACAGGAAAACAACAGCCCAAGCAATGTTTGAAATTATGACAACCGATTTAAGAAATGAGCTTAACAACATAAAAGTCCCTATTCTTGTGTTTGGAAGTTGGTATGGATATAAAGATTATGGCGTAACAAAAGAATCCGTTTATGCAAATCTAAAAAATCAATATTCAGAAGCTAGAAATTGCAAAATTAAAATTGCTGATAAAGCAAAACACTTCATAATGTGGGATGAACCCGATTGGTTTATTAATGAATTAAAGATATTTTTAAAAATTAAATAGAGTATTTAAAATTAGATGCAGGATACAAAAAAATTATAAATGTCCCACAACACAGACTCTCACACATCAGACTGCGCAAGAACCTACCACATGCTATTAATCAAAAAACAATCCTATTTGTTGCGCAAATCATTGATTTTTAGTATTTTATGTCGTTCTTGTCAAAATAAAAGGGATTTTATAAATTCTTGCCGGTGCGCTATTACATTGCGTACTCCCTGTTAATTTTTAGTACCATTTCAAAAAAAGCTCACATAAAAAGTTGCCGCTGATCCACTGCTAGGCATCAATTTTTTCCAGCTTGGCAAATTTCAATAATAATTTTTTATTTCCAACTTTATCAAACTTAATGGTAGCCTTTCGGTTGGAGCCTACACCCTCCATTTCCGCTACAATTCCCTTCCCAAACCGTGCATGCAAAACCTTGTCGCCAATTTTGATATCGACTGTTTCATTTGTTTTTACGCTGCGGAGGTCAGACACTTTTTTTAAATTTTTAGGAACAGGATTCGGGTTTCTTTCAATCTTCTTTTTAAACGTATTGGACTGGAATTTTTTATTCGTTTTTTGAAAAGGCTTCTTAGACACATCCGGCTGTCCGAAGATATCATCATCGATAAACGGATTTTTAGAAGTTTGTCCGGGCACATAGTTAAATTCCAAAAATTGTTCGTCAACCTCGCTGATAAATCGGCTGGGGTCGCTAAAATTGAGTTTTCCCCAACGATATCTTGATTCGGAAAACGTGATCGTTGCTCTTTTTTCCGCCCTTGTCAAAGCCACATAGAACAATCTTCTCTCTTCTTCCAACTCATCTCTCGTATTGGTTGACATGGCAGAGGGGAACAAGTCTTCTTCCATGCCCACAATATAGATATATGGAAACTCCAAGCCTTTTGCCATATGAACAGTCATCAAAGTCACTCTGTTGGGATTATCATCATCTTTATCCAAATCAGTGAAAAGTGCCACATCTTGCAAATAAGACGTCAACGAAATATCTGCATCGGGTTCTTCTTTTTGTGTATCTATAAAATCTTGAATGGCATTGGTCAATTCTTGAATATTTTCTACCCGACTGATGCCCTCGGGGGTCAGATCCTTGCGATATTCTTGTAATAATCCCGTATTTTTGATGATATAATCTGTCAGCTCAAAAGCATCTTTTTCCTTGGCAAGCATCTGAAAGCTTTTAATTTTCAATATAAAATCTTCCAATTTCGCTTTGGTACCCGAATTAATTTTGAGTTCAATCTCCGGCATTTTTTCAATAATCTCAAATAATGATAAATCATCTTCGTTGGCAGCTAAAGACAACTTATCCATTGTCGTGTTGCCAATGCCTCTAGCCGGAAAATTTATCACTCTCCTCAAAGACTCGTCGTCTTTTGTATTATTGACCAAGCGGAGATATGCCAAAACGTCCTTGATTTCCTTACGCCCGTAGAAAGACAAACCACCATATATTCTGAACGGAATATTTTTCTTTCTCAACGAGTCTTCAATCGATCTGGACTGCGCATTGGTTCTGTATAACACTGCAAAATCCTTGGGTTGCAGCTGATGTTGCATTTGCTGTTCAAAAATATCAGATGCCACAAATCTGCCCTCATCAGAATCTGTATAAGTATGAATCACTTTTATCTTTTCTCCCTCTTCATTTGAAGTCCAAACTTTTTTCGGCAATCGACTTTTGTTTTTTTCAATCAACGAATTAGCGGCACCGACAATGTTTTTTGTAGAACGATAGTTCTGCTCCAACTTATAGATTTTGGCATCGGCATAGTCTCTCTGAAAATTAAAAATATTTTGAATATTTGCTCCTCGAAAACTATAAATGCTTTGCGCATCATCTCCCACCACACAAATGTTCTGATGTCTGTTTGAAAGCGCTTTAACAATGAGATATTGAGAATGATTTGTGTCTTGATACTCATCCACCAAAATATATTGAAAGCGCTCTTGATATTTTGCCAATACCTCCGGAAATCGCGTGATTAACTCATTGGTACGCAGCAGCAAATCGTCAAAATCCATAGCACCGGCTCTGAAACATCTATCCACATAGGTCTTATAGATATTTCCCGTCTCCGGACGTCTGGCATACACATCTGCTTCCATCAATTCAGGATTGTTATAATAAGCACGAACCGTTATCAGATTGTTCTTGAAATTTGAAATTCTGTTCTGAATTTGCTTGGGTTTATAAACATCTTTATCCAGATTCAGCTCCTTGATAATTTGCGTAATCAATCTCAAAGCATCTTGCTGGTCATAGATCGTAAAATCATTCGGAAAGCCGAGTCTGTCTGCTTCTGCACGAAGAATTCTGGCAAATACGGAATGAAAAGTGCCCATCCAGAGATTACGAGATTCACTCACACCGACAATCGATGCAATTCGCTCTTTCATTTCTCTCGCGGCTTTGTTGGTGAAAGTCAAGGCTAAAATATTGAAAGGGTCAATACCCTGCTCCATTAAATAAGCAATTCGATAGGTCAAAACTCTGGTCTTTCCGGAGCCTGCTCCCGCAATGATCATCAAGGGACCTTCTTTATGTGTCACCGGCGCCAGCTGAGCTTGATTGAGTTCTTTTAGATAGTTCTTTCCGTTCATAATTGTCTGTACAAAAATAGCGAAATAAGTCTTATATTTTATGAAACGAACATGATTTTTATTAATTATAAAATCTCATAAGCCGGATGATTATGAGTTTAAAGGGAAAAGTTTAAAGTTCATAAAGTTAGAGTGGCGGAATGATTTCAGATTTAGAAGTAAAATTTGTGCATTCGTGGAAAAAAAATTCTTAAATCATAATTCGGCGTATGTAAGGAAAAAGGACGTCTTGATACAATTAAGCGGAGCTTCATCACTCGAATATGACAAACATAAAAGTATAAAGTTCATAAATGTACGTCCCTGATATAGATTGACCGTCTTTATAAACTATTCACTTATGAAAACAAGCATAAAAAAAAGCAAACTTTCTCAAGCTTGCTCTTTAAAATTATAATCAAATGATTTTATCAGAAATAGAATACCAAGTCAATGGATAAATGTTTTGGAATTGACTTTACTGCATCTGATTTGGCAACATCCGTAAAGCCCAAATGATAAGAAAGCCCCAAACCTATACTTCCGAAATCCATATCATATTCCGCTCCGGCACCAACCATAAAACTAAAAGAAACCGGATTAAATTCTTTGGTATTTGTGATTTCCACACCATTAACTTTAGATTTTGCATTCACATTCAAATCTACAGTCGATCCGAAAAAACCTGTGATATGCACATTTTCCGTTACTTCGTTGCTTCTCAATTTCAAAGCAATAGGAATCTCAAGTGTTGTCAAACTTTGGTTTGAATTGTCCGTATCAAAAGATTTTGAATGAATCAAAAAACCGGAATGGATATAATAATTGTCTGCAAAGCTATAATCTGCCAACAAACCGCCTTTCCAACCCAAACCGCCTGATTTATCGACAGTTATCCAATCTCCATTTTCATTTTTTACAAATTTTTTGTTGAAATTGATGGTAGGCGCCAAAGTCAGCCCGATTTTAAAATCTTGGGCAAAAGTGCTTAGACTGACAACTAATGCAAATAATACGATATACTTTTTCATGTTTTTAAATTTTAATTTTTTATGTTTGTCAATAATTACGAAGCAAATTTAAGAAAAAAAACGAATGAATTGGGAAGAAGCCATAAAAGATTTTAAACTCTACTTAAAGTTGGAAAAAAAACTCTCGGATAATTCCGTTCTCAGCTATGTCAACGATGTTCATAAACTTCGGAATTATACATCTGGGTTTGAAATCACAATCCAACCAACCGAAATTGATGAAAATCTTATCAAGGATTTTATCTATGGCATCTCAAAAATAATTGCACCCGCCACGCAATCCAGATTGCTCTCCGGACTTCGTGTTTTTTTTCAATTTCTCATTTTGGAAAATCATATTCAAGTCAACCCTATGGAGCTAATAGAATCTCCTAAAATCAGCAGAAAATTGCCTGACATATTGCATTTGGAAGAAATAGACCAAATGATTGCCAATATAGATTTAAGCAAGCCTCAAGGCGAACGCAACAGAGCAATCATTGAAACCTTATACGGCTGTGGACTCAGAGTCTCTGAGTTAATCGACCTGAAAATATCCGATCTTTTTTTTGATGAAGGTTTTATAAAAGTCATCGGAAAAGGAGATAAACAAAGATTTGTGCCCATCAGCGAATATACCCAAAAGTATATCAATATCTACCGTTTTAACGTGAGAACACATCAACCCATTCAAAAAAAATTTGAAGACATTTTATTTCTGAACAGGCGCGGAAAAGGATTGACAAGAGTGATGATTTTTCATATTATCAAAGATTTGATTGAGAAATCCGGTATCAAAAAAAATATCAGTCCGCATTCCTTGAGACATTCGTTTGCCACACACCTTTTGGAAAATGGTGCAGACCTTAGATCTATCCAAGCTTTGCTCGGGCATGAAAGCATTACTACCACAGAAATTTACTTGCATTTGGACAGAAAAAAATTGCATGAAACCTTGAAAAAATACCATCCCAGAGCATAGTCTTATAAAGAGACTTCTTTTTTTTTATGTTCACTTGCATCGCCTTAAAAAAAACTAAAAATATTTTTTTGAAAGCTTTGTATAAAATAAAATAGTTCATATATTTGCACGCCTAAACAAAACCGATCCGGTAGCTCAGTAGGTAGAGCATCTCCCTTTTAAGGAGAGGGTCCTGAGTTCGAGCCTCAGCCGGATCACTTTTTTTGAAATAACAAAACCGATCCGGTAGCTCAGTAGGTAGAGCATCTCCCTTTTAAGGAGAGGGTCCTGAGTTCGAGCCTCAGCCGGATCACAAAAAATTAAGTTAGGCAAATGCTTGACTTTTTTTGTTTTCGCGCACGTGGTGGAATTGGTAGACACGCTAGCTTGAGGGGCTAGTGACCGTTTAGGTCGTGCAGGTTCAAGTCCTGTCGTGCGCACTATATTTAAAAAAAATTATAAAATCAACAATTTTATTGTTCCGGCAGGTTTATTTGCAATCACTTCAACAAATCAGGACGAATTTTTTTGGTCAATTCAACTGCTTTTTCTTCTCGCCATTGTTCAATTTTAGCATGATTGCCTGACATTAATACATCCGGAACATCCATTCCTTTATATTCCGGCGGACGCGTATAAACCGGCGGTGACAATAAATTGTCCTGAAATGAATCCGTTAGAGCAGAAGTCTCATCAGAGATGGCTCCGGGAATCAATCGCACAACAGCATCAGTCAAAATAGCGGCCGGGAGTTCGCCTCCGGAAAGCACATAGTCTCCTACTGAAACCTCTTTGGTAACATACAAGTCTCGTATGCGTTGGTCTATGCCTTTATAATGCCCTGCCAAAATTATTAAATTCTTTTTTAAAGAAAGATGGTTGGCTATGGATTGATTAAAAATCGGCGCATCAGGGGTCATGAAAATGATTTCATCATAGTCTCTTTCTGATTTTAGTCGTGAAATCAGAGTGTCAATCGGCTCAATCATCAAAACCATACCTGCTCCGCCACCATATTGATAATCGTCAATTTGGCGATATTTCCCCTTACCGTAATCGTGTAAATCGTGCATGACAATTTCAACAAGCTTTTTGTCTACTGCACGTTTTACGATAGAATGCTGAAAAAAACCATCCAAAAGTTGCGGCACGGCACTGATGATATCAATTCTCATAATTCAATATTAATTGGTAGGACGAAAATACGGCATTTTGACTTCTTCAACAAATTTGAGTAGAAAATAATCAGTTCAAACATAAATCACTAAATTTGTGTCATAAGAAAAAAACTATGTCAAGAAAAAATTTTCAAGATTTAAAAATCCGCAAGAAAGAAATGCAAAGAAAGCTTTCTTTTTCTCATGAAAATTTTATTGCGGGAATTGCACCCAATCTGCGCGGACCTTACTCCACAATGTATGTTCGACGTCCTTGGACAATCAGACAATACGCCGGTTTTTCAACCGCAGAAGAAAGCAATGCTTTTTATAGAAGAAATTTGGCGGCCGGACAAAAAGGGCTCTCCGTTGCTTTTGATCTTGCCACACATCGCGGCTATGACTCCGACCACAAACGCGTGAAAGGAGATGTTGGAAAAGCCGGAGTTGCCATCGATTCAGTTGAAGATATGAAAGTTCTTTTCAATGGCATTCCTTTAGACAAAATGTCTGTTTCCATGACCATGAACGGTGCTGTTTTGCCCATCATGGCTTTCTATATCGTTGCTGCCAAAGAACAAGGCGTTGCTCCCGAATTGTTATCGGGCACCATCCAAAACGATATCTTGAAGGAGTTTATGGTACGAAATACTTATATCTACCCGCCTACTCCATCGATGAAAATTATTTCAGATATTTTTGAATATGTTTCCAAACACATGCCTAAATTCAACTCCATCAGCATTTCGGGCTATCATATTCAAGAAGCCGGAGGCACACCGGAAATCGAGCTTGCCTATACTTTAGCAGATGGGTTGGAATATATCCGCACCGGATTAAAAGCCGGAATGAACATTGATACTTTTGCGCCCAGACTTTCATTTTTTTGGGGAATCGGCATGGATCATTTTACTGAAATTGCCAAGATGCGTGCCGCCAGAATGCTTTGGGCAAAGATTGTGAAACAATTCAATCCTTCTAACCAAAAATCTTTGGCATTGCGCACACATTCACAAACCAGCGGTTGGAGTCTGACCGAGCAAGATCCATATAACAATGTTGTCAGGACACTTGTTGAAGCAACTGCAGCCGCCTTGGGCGGAACGCAATCTCTACACACCAACGCTTTGGACGAAGCCATTGCGCTACCCACTGATTTTTCTGCCGGAATTGCCAGAAATACACAAATATTTTTACAAGAAGAAACGCTGATTACCAAAACCGTAGATCCTTGGGCAGGTTCTTATTTTGTGGAACAACGCACAGAAGAAATTGCACAAAAAGCTTGGGCGTTAATCAAAGAAGTTGAAAGCTTAGGCGGCATGACCAAAGCCATTGAAAAAGGTATCCCAAAATTACGAATCGAAGAAGCTGCCGCTAAGAAACAAGCAAGAATTGATTCCGGAAAAGATGTGATTATCGGCGTAAATAAATATAAACCGGAAAAAGAAGCACCCATTTCCATCTTGGAAATCGATAATGAATTAGTCCGGAAAACACAAATTGAAAAACTGCAAGAGATAAAAGCCGGCAGAAACACGGATGCCGTCACGACAATATTGAAACGTCTGACTGAAGCCGCAAAAACAGGAAAAGAAAATTTACTATCTTTGGCAGTAGATGCCGCCGAAAAAAGAGCTACACTAGGCGAAATTTCGGAGGCACTGGAAAAAGTTTTCGGAAGATATAAAGCAAATATTCAAACCATTACAGGCGTGTATGCAAACGAAATAAAAAACGACAACTCTTTTAAAAAAGCCCGAGCTTTGGCAGACAGATTTGCCGAATCTGAAGGAAGAAGACCTCGAATCATGATAGCAAAAATGGGACAAGACGGACATGACCGCGGCGCCAAAGTAGTTGCCACCGCCTATGCTGACATAGGCTTTGATGTGGATGTCAGTCCATTGTTTCAAACACCGGAAGAAGTTGCCTTGCAAGCTGCTGAAAACGACGTACATATTTTGGGCATATCCTCTTTGGCTGCGGGGCATAAAACCCTAGTGCCCGAAGTAATCAATGAACTAAAAAAAATAGGAAGAGAAGATATTTTGGTGATTGCCGGAGGAGTAATTCCAAAACAAGACTATTCTTATCTTTTCGATGCCGGTGTGGTTGGCGTTTATGGTCCCGGAACAAAAATCAGTGAAGCCGCCATTGATATGCTAGAAATCTTGATTGAAACCCTTGGATAATTTTTTGGTTTATTCAAGACTACAAATCGATATAAAAAACTATCCAAAATCATTTTTAATCATTCTGATTTTCTTAAATTCGCGGCGTAATTAAAACGTAATTTTTATGAAAAAAACCGCACTCAATCATATACACAAAACTCTAGGTGCAAAAATGCTGCCTTTTGCCGGATTTGAAATGCCCATTCAATATGAAGGTGTCAATGCCGAGCATGAAACCGTCAGAACAAAAGTTGGTGTTTTTGATGTTTCTCACATGGGAAATTTTTGTGTAGCCGGAACACAAGCCTTGGATTTTATTCAATATATCACCAGCAATGATGCTGCAAAACTTCTGCCCGGAAAAATTCAGTATTCTTGTTTTCCAAATGAGCAAAACGGTATTGTGGATGACTTATTGGTTTATCAAATCAACGAACAAAAATATATGTTAGTGGTCAATGGCGCTAATTTGGAAAAAGACTGGAATTGGATTACTAGATTTGCCGAAAATTATGATATCAAATTAGAAAACAAGTCAGACCAATACAGCATTCTAGCCATACAAGGTCCCCGTGCTCCCGAATTGATGCAACAGTTGGCAGAAGACAAGGCTGATTTGAAAAACCTTAAATATTATACATGGACACGGGCAAAACTTGCCGGACATGAAAATATTTTGGTTTCTGCCACCGGATATACGGGAGAAAACGGATATGAAATCTATGTCAAAAACGAACTTGCCGAAGATATTTGGAAAGCACTTTTCAAGGCCGGAAAAACATTCGGACTAAAACCTGTTGGCTTGGGTGCCAGAGACACACTTCGTTTGGAAAAAGGATATTGCCTCTACGGAAATGATATTGATGATACCACTTCGCCTATCGAAGCCGGATTGGGGTGGATCACTAAATTTACTAAAGAATTTATCAATTCTGAAAATTTAAAAAGACAAAAAGAAGAAGGCACCAACAAAAAACTTATCGCTTTCAAACTCAAGGGAAAAGGCATTGCCCGCCACGGCTATGATATTGTTGACACCAACGGAAACAAAATTGGTATGGTGACTTCGGGCACTATGTCGCCCACGCTCAAAGAAGCAATCGGAATGGGATATGTTCCTACAGAAAAAGCAAAGTCAAGAAATGAAATATTTATCCAAATCAGAAAACACACGGTTCCCGCAGAAATTGTAAAACTTCCTTTTGTGTAAGATTTAAGGATAAAACATTGAAAAAAATAATTCGCATCACACACCCGACCTGATGGCTTCCACCGGATCCAATCTGGCTGCTTTCCATGCAGGCCAAAGTCCGGCAATGATGCCTATTGTTGATGAAATGACGATTCCCAAAAGCATATTCTGAAAAGTCAAAGCTATCGTGAAACTGTCCGCATAGTTTGATACGATTTTTGTTCCCAACCAAACTAACAGAATACCCAAAACCCCACCCAACAATGAAAGCAACATAGATTCAAAAAGAAACTGCCAAAGAATAAATGAATTCTTTGCACCTAAGGCTTTTTGAATGCCGATTTCATTGGTGCGCTCCTTCACTGAAACAAACATGATATTAGCAATTCCGAATGCGCCGATTAGCAAAGAAAATAAAGCCAAAAAACCACCGCCAATTTTCAAAACGGATGTCATCTTCTCAATTTGATCTTTAATGGAATTAATGTTATTGATAAAAAAATTATCGATTTCCGTAGGTTTCAATCTCCTGTAATTTCTGAATTTCACTCTGATGGTTTCCGTTAGTTTTTTAATATCAGCATCCTCCTTTGGCCCTACAATGATTGCAGTAGCAGAATTTTCTATCGAAACAATTGTCCGTGCAAAATTGGTCGGAATAAAAATCCTTGAATCGTTAGAAGGACCTACACTTTCTCCTTCTTTTTTAATCACACCTATAATTTTCAATTTCTTGCCGTAAATCCTGATTTTTTTTCCAATTGGATTTTCATTTTCAAACAAAGCCGTTTTGATTGCATTGCCAATCACCACAACCGGGCTGCCATGCTCGTCTTCAAATTGATTAAAGAATCTACCCGATTCAAAATCCAATTCCTGAATCAAAATAAACTCATGACCATCCGCCACAACTTCCACTCCAGATAAATCTTCTTTTCCTTGCACTTTAATCTTGGTTCTCGGCATAAAAATTCTCAGCGTTACCGCTTTGACCGGTTCATCTTTCAGCGTATGTTTCAAAAATTTATATTCATCTATCGTAGGAAAAGGAAAGTTTTTTCTTTTCCATCTGGGAATTCTATTATTTGGCGTAAAATTAAATTTAGTGATATAAAGCGTGTTCTGCCCGAATTTGTTCATAGAATCCATCACCGTATGGTTCAAAGCATCAATGGCAGAATAAATTGCCACAATCGAAAAAATTCCCACGGTGACCCCTAACAAAGAAAGGGCTGTTCTTAACAGGTTGTTTTTCTGAGCTTTAAATGAGAATTTGAAACTCTCGGATAAATTAAATAGAAAATTTTTCATCATTTCCTTTCATAAAAAGTAAGAATTCACAATTTACAAAAAGAATATCAGTTTATATCTACAAAAAAATATTTTTTTTGTAGCTTTGTGGACTATAATTGCATTCGCGATTTTACGTCACTAAAAAATAAACTGGGGAAATATGGGATTTTTTAATTTCTTTACTGATGAGGTTGCTATTGATTTAGGAACAGCTAACACACTCATCATACACAACGGGCAAGTCGTTATTGACAGTCCTTCAATAGTTGCCAAAGATATTCAATCAAACGAAATCATCGCTATTGGAAAGGAGGCTTCGCTCATGCAAGGAAAAACACATGAAAACATCAAGATTATTCGTCCTTTGAAAGATGGAGTTATTGCTGATTTTGAGGCTTCTGAAGAAATGATCAAGCGATTTATCAAAAGTATTCCCGCTTTGAAAGACAAATGGTTTCCGCCAAAATTAAAAATGATTATCTGTATCCCCTCAGGAATCACAGAGGTGGAAAAAAGAGCCGTTAGAGACTCCGCAGAAAAGGTAAACGCTTCTGAAGTGCTTTTGATTCATGAACCTATGGCTGCCGCAATCGGTATGGGTGTTGATATTACCAAACCCAAGGGGAGCATGATTATTGATATCGGTGGAGGAACAACGGAAATTGCCGTAATTGCGCTTGGCGGTATTGCCGTGGAAAAATCTGTCAAAATTGCCGGCGATATTTTTACCGGTGATATCATTTACTATATGAGAACGAATCATAACCTGCATATTGGAGAAAGAACAGCTGAAAAAATTAAAATCGGCGTAGGCTCTGCCATAGAAGATCTGGAAAATCCTCCTGAAAACATGCCTATTCAAGGCAGGGATTTACTTACCGGAAAGCCTAAGGAAATTGTTGTTTCATATAAAGAGATTGCCAAAGCGATTGATAAATCTTTGCTAAGAGTTGAGGATGCTATTATGGAAACTTTGTCCAGAACGCCTCCTGAATTGGCTGCAGATATTTATAATTCCGGCATTTATCTCGCAGGCGGAGGCTCTTTGCTTCGAGGACTTGACAAAAGAATCTCTCAAAAAACCGACCTGCCGGTATATATTTCAGAAGATCCGTTAAGAGCCGTTGTGCGCGGCACCGGAATTGCGTTGAAATATTTGAATAAATATCGCCCTATACTGGTCAAATAGATAATTGAAAAACTCAAAAAGGCAATGGTTAGAATTATAGATTTTCTTTATAGCCGAAAGAACACCATTCTTTTTCTGTTACTCGAACTCTTTTCACTTATCTTAATCTTGAAAACACATGACTATGCCGAAACAAAAACATCGGGATTTGCATTGGAAATATCAGGGGTAGTGCACAGCCGATTGAACTATTTTTCCGATTATTTAAAACTGAGGCAAACCAATCAAGAACTCATGCAACAAAATGCAATACTCTTGAATCAGGTACACAATCCATCACAACTGGTCGAGCGCAGCATTGCTTTCAATAATCAATTTGATTTTGTTCCTGCACATGTGGTTTCCAATCAATATCAGTTCCAAAATAATTATATCATATTGAACAGAGGATCTGATGATGGCATCGAAGCTGACATGGGTGTTGTCGGCACCCAAGGAATTATTGGCATTATTGCCAAAACATCCAAGCACTATTCCGGTGTTATTTCTATTCTAAACGGACAATCAAAAATCAATGTAAACCTTAAAGGAACAAATTTTAACGGATTCTTGGAATGGACAGGCACAAACCCCAACTTATTTGAAGTTTTGGACTTGCCCATTAACGCTCCTTTAAAAACCGGTGATACTGTTACAACCAGTGGCGTTTCAAATATTTTTCCTAAAGGAATTGCTTGCGGAACCATACAAAATATAGAAACCGTGTCGGGAAGAAAAACTTATAAGTTAATTGTTAAACCACTTATTGATATGACCAATCTAGGCGCTGTATATGTAGTTAAAAACCCGTATAAAAAAGAGTTCGATTCTCTATCCGTATCCCAATGAAACTAACCGCCAGAAATATCATTATCATCGCTATATTTTTGATTCTGCAAATAGTGTGGTTTAACAATATGCTTATCTTCAATAAATACACACCTATTATTTTTATTTATCCTTTACTGACACTCTCCTTTGAAACCTACAAAACATATACTTACGTCATTGCTTTTTTGATGGGACTCAGTATAGATTTTTTTCTACAAACCGGAGGGGTTTTTGCCGCCACAAGCTTGTTGATTGTTCATCTGCGAAAATATTATTTTCTCTTGACAAAAAAACCTTCCCAAGAATTGACGCTTATCAAGCCTTATCACCTTCCGGCAGGGTCAAAACTTACTTATTTTTTTGTTTTCACACTCATCAGTCAACTTTTAATTTATTTTTTTGAATCTTTTCAATTTTCATTGCTTTTACACAAAATCCCCTTGATTCTTATCAATACATTAATCAGCGTTTTGATATTGTTTTTTATTGATTTTGTTGTGTTTAACCATACTTCAAAATAAGGTTTTATGAAAGAACGCAGTGTCATCTTGGGTCTTATTATCATTATCATCTCACTTATTATTGTAGGAAGATTGAGCTATGTGCAGTTAATCGATAAAAAATATAAGCAACTGGCTACACGAAATGCCGTCAAAAGAGAATATATCATTCCCGAAAGAGGATATGTCTATGACCGAAATGATGAATTATTGGTGAGCAACCTACCCGTATATGATGTCATGGTTACGCCAAAATTATTGAAGCCTTTTGACACATTGAGTTTCATGAAATATACGGAAATCAGCAAGAAAGAGCTATTAAACAGAATCAAAAAAGCAAGAAAATATTCCTATAACAAACCATCTCTTGTTGTTTCAAAGCTATATAAAAATCAGATTGCTCTACTTCAAGAGAGAATTCATAAATTTCCCGGGTTTTTTATTCAACGAAGGGCCATCAGATCTTATCATACAAAATCTGCGGCAAATGTGCTTGGCTATATTCGTGAGGTGAACGACAGAGAATTGAAAAAAGACCCTTTCTATCTTCAAGGAGATTTGATTGGAAAAGCCGGAGTTGAAAAATCTTATGAAAAAATATTAAGAGGCAAAAAAGGAATCAAATATTTTTTAAGCAATAAATTCAACCAAAAAATAGGTAGTTTTAACAACGGAAAAAGTGATACCATTGCCGAAACAGGAAAAGATTTGATGTTGAGTATTGATATTGATTTACAAAGCTTTGGAGATTCTCTTCTTGTAGGAAAAAGAGGAGCGATTATTGCCTTGGAACCTAAAACCGGTGAAATTCTTGCTTTGGTGACCGCCCCCGGCTACCCTCCGGAATACTTAAGCGGCAAAAACAGCTCCAAACACTTCAACAAATTATTTAGGGACAAAGTCAACAATCCTTTGCTCGACAGAGGACTGCAAGGCGCTTATCCGCCGGGGTCTCCTTTCAAAATGATTAACGGATTGATTGGTCTGCAAGAAGGAGTCATTAACAGTTATACATCTTTCAGGTGTTCCAGCGGTTTCAGATATGGAAAAAATGCACATATGTTTTGCCATTGCGGCGCCAACGGAAGATTGGTAAGGCTGCCTTGGGCAATTACAAAATCGTGTAATACTTACTTTTCAAATACATATCTCAACATCATCAATAAATATTCCACTCCGGTCAAAGGAATCGATGCATGGAACAAACATGTAGAAAGCTTTGGGCTGGGGCAATATCTGCATACTGATCTCCCCGTAGGCTCGAAAGGAAATATTCCCGACAGTGAATTTTATGACAGGTATTATCGCGGAGAAAAATGGTCTGCCACCTACTCCATTTCAAATGCCATCGGACAGGGAGAAGTATTGACCACCCCCATTCAGTTGGCAAATGTTACTGCCATAATTGCCAATAGAGGCTTTTATATCACCCCGCATGTTGTAAAAAAAATAAACGGCAAAAAATATTTTAATCCAAATTTTGTTAAGAAAAAATATACTACAATCGATGCCAAGTATTTTGAACCTATTGTTGAAGGAATGGCACAAGTATATAAAACGGGAACAGCAAGATACAGCAATCTGAAAGATATCGAACTCTGCGGAAAAACCGGAACCAGTGAAAACAAAGCACGAATTAACGGAAAAGTGGTCAAACTGCCTGACCATTCCATTTTTATTGCTTTTGCACCGAAAAACAATCCTAAGATTGCCGTTGCCGTCTTTGTGGAAAACGGAGGCTATGGCGCAACCATTGCCGCCCCGATGGCAACACTAATGATTGAAAAATATATCAGAGGAAATATTACCCGAACAGATTTATTGGAACGGATAAAAAACATAAACTTAGAACCTGTATATCAGAAAAAATATGAAGTGGAGTAACCGTAGAAAAGCAAGCTTGTTAAACTATGATTGGATTACAGTATCTCTGTATTTCGTACTGGCTGTGATTGGAATTATCAGCATTTATTCAACCAGCTTTGACGAGAACCAACACGGGCTTCTGAATACATTTTACGGAAAACAGAGCATCTGGCTACTTTTCAGTATCATTATTATTTTTTCCATCAATATTATCAACCTGAAGTTTATCAAAAACAACGCTTCCATTTTTTATCTCGTCGGCATTCTTCTGCTTATTTTAGTGCTTATTTTCGGGGCGGAAATCAATGGAAACAAATCTTGGTTCAGGTTTGGAAGTTTCAGCATACAACCGGCAGAATTTGCCAAAGTCACCACAGCCTTGGGACTGGCGGGACTTTTGACAGAACACAGTTTTGGCCTTCAGAATTTGAAACATATTTTTCAATCTTTTATACTGATTCTCACACCGGCTTTGTTGATATTGCTACAACCCGATTTAGGATCTGTTATTATCTTTTTTTCATTCTTCATCGTGTTATACAGAGAAGGTTTGAATCATAATTTCTTTTTATTTGTTTTTCTGTTTGGTTTTTTGTTCATCTCAACCATATTTTTCGGACATCAAGCCATGAATATTATTGTTAGTTTTTTATTTTTTGTCTCCGCAATTCTTTCTTATTATTTTCTCAAGAAAAAAAACTTTTTCTATATGCTTCTCATCTACATTATTTCTCTAGGTATGATTTTCTCTACAAATTATACCTATAAGCATATTCTGAAACCACACCAAAAGAACAGAATCGATATTGTATTGGGAAAAGTGAAAGACGATAAAGGGGTGGGATATAACTTGAAACAAGCCTTGATTGCAACCGGATCGGGCGGACTGTTCGGCAATGGCTTTATGAAAGGAACACAAACCAACGGAAACTACATTCCTGAACAACACACCGATTGGATTATGAGTTCCATAGGCGAACAATGGGGGTTTGTCGGAAGTTTTTTTGTGGTTGTTCTTTTCACCGGTCTTTTGATAAGATTGATTTTTCTTGCCGAAAGACAGAAACAAAGCTTTGCCAGAATTTTAGGATACGGAGTCATCGGCATACTCTTTTTTCATTTCAGCTTAAATATCTTGATGGTTTTAGGCATTTTTCCCACCATTGGAATTCCACTCCCGTTTTTGAGCTATGGTGGCTCATCTTTATGGGCTTTTACAATTTTATTGTTTTTATTCTTGAAATTTGATGCCAATAGGGTTCAAGACTGGTGAGGCACAACTTACTTTTTAGGGTTGACAACAAAGGCATTCGGAAATTTCTTTTTGATGGCAATCAGCGCCCTATCAACCGAGAGTTTGTTTTCATAATTTCCCACCCAAACTTTAAATTCCGGTGCCTCCCATTTGATTTGGGCACTCGTATCCGAAAACAATAACAAAAAGTCGCTCTTAACAGACCTTGCTCTTGCCATATTCTGCCCGTTATACAACTGAATATGATATAATTTCACGGCTGTCTTGTGTTCAGTGGCACATTTGCTTCTTTCTGAAAGCAACGCATCAACATCTTTATTGACCACAAACCTGTTGTCTGTTTGTGCAAACACTTGTGTTGAAAATATAAGAAGTATTATAAAAATTGTGTGTTGTAATAATTTCACTGTTTATAATTTTATAATTTATTAATTATGAAGCAATTACAAAATTCATAAACCCGTATAATCGCTTCGCTCTCTCATGTTTTTTTCTTAATCATAATTTTGTGTGTGTTTTACAATCAAAAAAAACATGCTCGTTTCATGACACAAAAATACAAAAAAGTTCTGTCTGACAAACATATTGAAAATATTATGCCAAAAAAGGTCGCTTGCTGTTGCAAGCGACCTTTTCTTTGTTGAGTTATTATGATTAATGTGCATTGTGGTGATACAGACTCTCCTCCAGATAAGGATGATTCACCGGCAATACTGTTTTTCTTTTTGCCATATTTCTGAATACCACGAACAAGAACAATCCCAGGAAACCTAAGAAAATTCCGATTTCATAAATACCAAACACCGGATGTCCTACCGTTCCGGGGAAAACTGACAAGTAGATATCCAAGAATAGCCCTGCCAAAATGATGAATGCCACCACAATCAGAACTTTTGGATTCTTTGCCAATTTGTTGGGTAATAAAACAATAAACGGCACAAAGAAATTAATCACGATATTCAGCGTGAAAAGGAACTGAGAAAAATGGAATCTTCTCAAGAAATAATATTCTCCTTCTTCGGGAATATTGCCATACCAAATCAGCATATACTGAAAATACCAAGCATAGGCAAACAAGATTGATCCCATGAATAAATATTTTGAAAAATCATGCCAATGCGATGAATTCATAAAAGGAAAATACCCGCCTTTATGCAAGAAATAGACAATGACCACAATCAAAGCAGATGCATGATAGAAGCCTGAAATAAGTTCTTTGATGCTAAACAGCGTACTGTACCAAAACGGTTCAAGAGACATCAAATAGTCAAAACCGGCAAAGATAAATGTCACGGCAAAGGCAAAAATATGAACCTTTGAAAAGAACCTGCTTTTTTGGAACCATTTGAGTGCACCTGCTTTATCTCCATCTTCTTTTTTTGAGAATCTTCTGAGTATGGAGGTTGTGAGCAACCATACCACAAAATAGATGATTGTTCTGACAATAAAGAACGATGTGTTCAAATAGGGTTCTTTCACTTCTAATATTTCTTTGAATTCGGGATATTTATTGAAATCTTCAATATGTTTTTCAGGATTTGCCCAAGGATACACATGCTTGAGTCCCAACAAAACCAATGCTAACATGAACAAAAAAGCCGGAGCAATATAGCAGCTCACAGATTCCGGGACTCTTTTAAAAGCAGAAGACCATCCTGCTTCGGCAATATATTGTAGCGCCATCCAAAAGGCGGCACCAAGTGCCAACAGAAGGAAAAAGTAATTGCTAAACAAGATATTTGCCCAAGCGCGATCTTGATCGTGCATAAAAGCCAACACGCCACTAATCAAACCTATTACGATTAAAACTATACTAATAGTCTTTAATTTTTTTGAAAATATAAATCTTTTTTCCATTGTCGTAGTTTTAAATTATT
>CAZAXU010000039.1:0-19037 GCA_964489245.1 uncultured Flavobacteriaceae bacterium | reverse complement strand
ATCGTACGCAGAGCCCAGATTTAGGTGCTTATCAGCACGCCGAGAAGCCGGATTAGTGTGATATTCAAAAGAAAGATGTTTCAAAAAAAGCACTTAAACCATAAAAAATCAGTGATAAACTCCAATATTTTTGTTAAATTGCTGCCTGGATGTATCTAATAGATGACGTCTATCTAAATTTTATTTATGGTTTTTTCACTTTACCAGTTTAGGTTTCTCACGTTTTTTTTGATTTCACTTCCTAGTTTACTTGGCGCACAGAATATTGCCTACAGCTCGCTTGAAATTTCTGAAGAATTGAAGCAAGATGTAAATGCTGTCATTAGGAAAGACATGACAGATGTAAAAATTCAGTCAGATAATGACATGCTGGTTGATAGAAAGAAAATTATTACGATATTAAATTCAAAGGGGGATAACTATGGAGATTTTATGGTTGAATACAATGACTTTTACAAAGTAAAAAAAATAAAAATCAATATTTATGATGCTTTGGGAAGAAAGATCAAAAGTGTAAAAAGTAAGGAAATTAAAGACTATTCGGCATCTGATGGCTTTTCTTTGTATAATGATAATCGGATATTATTTTATAGATATATTCCTAAAAACTATCCTTATACAATTGAGATGTCTTATCAAATAAGGACGTCAAATACTGCTTTTATTCCGAGATATTTTCCAATAAACAACTATTATTTGTCTGTTGAGAGTAGTAGTTATACAATAAGTTTTCCAAATGAGATGAAACTTTTTTATCATGAAAAAAAATTAGAAGCCTTTAATGTAAAAAAACAAGCTTCAGATCATATGATGAGTTATTGGCTAGAGCAGGCAAAATCCATAAAACGCGAGCCTTATGCCCCTCCTTTTTCCGAAATTATTGCGAATGTTGATTTTTCGGTGAATAAATTTTCTTTAGCCGGAATAAAAGGAAAAGCTTCAAGCTGGAAAGAATTGGGGGATTGGATGATAAACAATCTGTTAAAGGGGAGAAAAAAATTAGGAGAAAAAACCAAGAGAGAGATTTTAAACTTGGTCAAGGGGGCAAATAATGATATTGAAAAAGCCAGGCGAATCTATCAATATATGCAACAAAAAACAAGATATGTCAGTGTGCAAATAGGTGTGGGTGGTTGGCGCCCTATTCCTGCGAATGAAGTAGATGAGAAAGGCTATGGAGACTGTAAGGCTTTGGTGAATTATACTAAGTCATTGCTGGATGTAGCCGGTGTGCCATCATATTATACTATTGTTTATGCCGGAGATAGAAAAGACATAGATAAGAACATAGTGGGAATTCAAGGGAGTCATGCTATTTTGGCATTGCCAAGTCAGAAAGATACAATTTGGTTGGAATGTACCAATCAAAAAATTCCTTTTTCTTATATTGGAGGGTTTACAGACGATAGAGATGTATTAATTGTTAAAGAGAATGATAGCAAAATTTCCAGAACAAAAAAATATAATGATTTTGATAATTTGGTTGAGACCACGGGGCAAATCAATTTGTTGGATGACAAGGGGTTAGATGCAAATGTATACATAAAAAGTTATGGAAAAGCTTATGATTGGAAATATGAGAAAGCTTATTTAAATAAGAAAGAAAAGGAAGATTATTATAAGCAGAGATTTTCAGATTTGATGAATTTGCATTTGGAGGAAGTTGGATTTGAAAATGATAAAACAAATATTTTTTTCATAGAAAAACTAAAATTTAGTGCTGATAATTATTTCAAAAAGTTAGAAGGGAAAGAATATGTCTTGAGACCTAATGTTTTGAATGTTTTTAGCGACGTGCCACGAAGAAATCCAAAAAGAACACAGCCTCTATATATTGAAGAGGGTTTTTTAGAAAAAGCCGAATTAAAAATTATTCTACCGCCAAAGTATATATTTTCCTATTTTCCTAAAGACACAATAATTAACTCAAAATTTGGGACATATAAGGTTGCATATAATAAAGTTTCAGATAGCGAGATCAATTTTAGAAGATATTTTTTGTTAAAAGAGGGTTTATATCCGAAAGAAGATTATGATGATTTTCTTCAGTTTTTAAAGGATGTGAATAGACAAGATG
The DNA here is from genome assembly GCA_964489245.1 of uncultured Flavobacteriaceae bacterium. Taxonomy (GTDB): domain Bacteria; phylum Bacteroidota; class Bacteroidia; order Flavobacteriales; family Flavobacteriaceae; genus CAZAXU01. Next base: position 16,960 of record CAZAXU010000039.1, on the reverse strand, counting down.
TAAAAAAATCAATAATTTTAAAAAATAATTAATCATGAAAAAAAGCACTATTTGTATTTTTATACTGTTTTTTGTCGGATATTTTATATCTGATGCTCAAATCGAGAAAATTGGAAAAATTTCAAAAGATGAATTTAAAATAAAAAATTCTGAAAAGTATAAAGAAAGTGATGCCGTTGTTCTGTTTAAGGAAAGAAAAACATATTATACCGCAGATGAAAGCATAGGTTGGCGACTTGTTACTAAGGTGCATGAGAGGGTACTTTTGAAAAATAAAGATGGATTTGAACATGCGACCAAGAAGATAAAATTATTTACAAAGAGAAATAGAGATGAAAAAGTGAGTATAAAAGCATATACTTATAATTTGGTGAATGGAAAAATAAAAAAAACAAAACTGTCTAGAAAGGATATCTTTAAGGAGAGAATAAATAAGTTTTGGTTTGAAAAGAAGTTCACAATGCCAAATCTTTCCGAAGGAAGTATTGTGGAATGGGAGTATACAATAACATCACCGTATATTGGCAATATAAGTGATGTGATTTTTCAAAAAACCATCCCGATAAAATATTTTGAAGCCAAGATAGTCATTCCTGAATATTTTATTTTTCAGTATGAGGCGAGTAAATATTATTCTGCGAGGGTAGAAATAAATACCCGCCCAAGAACAATAAGCTTTAGTAATAAAGTTAGGAGTGGAGGTGGTTGGGTGCCGACAAGAACAGATGTGACTAGAGAGCATATAGAGCTTAATGAGAATGTTTATAAAGCAAAATTGACAGATATTCCTGCAATAAAAGAAGAGCCATATATGAACGATATTCAAAATTATATAGGAAAGATTAATTTTGAACTCTCGGGAGTCAAATATCCAAATAGTGTTCGTAAAAGTTTTGCAAAAAATTGGGATGATGTAACTAAAACAATTTATGAAAATTCAGGGTTTGGATCGCAGCTCAACAAAACTAAATATTTTGATGAAGATTTATCGGGCTTGGTCAAACCCGCTCATACACAAAAGCAGAAAATAAATTTGATACTCAATTTTGTCAAAAATAAAATTAAATGGAATGGATTGTACGGAAAATATACAGACATTGGTGTCAAAAAGGCGTATAATAAAGGAGAGGGAAATGTTGCAGAAATTAATTTGATTTTGACGGCGATGCTTAGAAAGGCAGGATTACAAGCAAACCCCATTCTCGTTAGTTCAGAAGATCATGGTATCCCTATTTTTCCAACTCTTGATGGTTTTAATTATGTAATTTCCGGAGTAGAAGTTTTAGATGATGTGATTTTACTTGATGCCACTGAAAAATATAGTCAGCCTGATGTTTTGCCTCGCAGGGCAATGAATTGGATGGGGCGAATTATCAGAAAAAATGGTTCGTCCGCAGAAGTTGATCTTTTCCCAAAAAAATATAGTTTGAATCATAAGAGAGTGAATGTGAAATTATCAGACAATTATGAAATTAGTGGAATGTTGATGGAAACCTATTTAAATTCTTATGCGTTGATTTTTAGAAATAAATATTCTGATTTATCAAAAGATGTAATTATCAAAAAAATTGAAGAAAAGTATGATGGTTTTTTGGTTAAAAATGTAAGAGTTAGTAATACTAATAAGTTAGAAAAGCCACTTAAAGTTGTAGCGCAATTTAGTTTAGAAAATACCATTGAAGAAGTTGGGGATAAGATATTTTTTTCACCATTATTATTTTTAAAAGATAAAGAAAATATATTCAAATCCGATATAAGACATTATCCGATATATTTTGGTTTTCCAAGAATGGATAGATATGAAATTGTTATTGATATTCCAAGTTCTTTGAGCATTGAAAAAATTCCAAAGAATACGGTTTACACTCTTCCGGATGATCTAGGTTCTTTTTCTTATAATATTAAGAAGGAGAACAACAAAGTTTTTTTGATTGTTGAAACCAAAATAAATGCATCAATTATTCCAAGTATAAGGTATAGGGAGATAAAAGATTTTTTTAATAAAATTGTCTTAAAACACGATGAAAAAGTAATTTTGAAATCGAACAAATGATATTCAGTTTGTTCTATCAAGATTTATAAATAGTTCAGAATTATTTTACTAACTTTACCCGTATAAAATTTATTAGCATGAGAAAATATATTTTTCTGTTTATTATGTTCATTGCCGTAATTGCTGCTGCGCTTTACGCTTTTGATTATTACGTGCCCTACAGTGAAGGCGTTCGTGCCGGAAAACTAGTTAAATTCAGTAGAAAAGGTGTGTTGATTAAGACTTATGAAGGACAATTAAGTTATGGTGTCGGGCATGATCAGTTGTGGGATTTTTCAGTTGAAGATAAAGATGCTTTGGTGATTGAAAAAATGAATGATTATCAAGGAAAAACAATTAAAATCAAATATATCGAACGGTTTTGGGGCGTATTTTGGTTGGGAAAAACAAAATATTTTGCCAAAGAAATCGTTTTGGATAACAACGCTAACACACAGTAGATGAAAATAAAATTTTTAATTGTTATTTTTGGATTTTTTGCTTTCAATGTTTTTTCTCAAACCTCCGGAAGATATTCTAATGAATTTTTGAATATAGGTGTAGATGCGAGAGCTTTGGCAATGGGGAGTGCTGTGGTTTCCAACGTGTCTGATGCCACTGCAGGCTATTGGAATCCTGCAGGATTGTCTAACATCAAAAATCAAGATATATCCTTGATGCATGCCGCCTATTTTGCCAATATTGCGCAGTTTGATTACATGGGTTATGTCCGGCCAATCAATGAAAAGACTGCCGTGTCTGTTTCTTTGATCCGTTTTGGTGTGGATAATATTATGAACACAACTCAACTGATAGACGGGCAAGGAAATATCAATTATGACCGGATTACTTATTTTTCTACTGCAGACTATGCTTTGAATTTTTCATTGGGAAGAAAAAATCTTTGGAAAAATATAGATGTGGGCATAAATGCCAAACTTATTTACAGGCATATCGGAAAATTTGCACAGGGTTTTGGCTTTGGATTTGACATCGGAGCACAATATCAGCTAAAAAGATGGAAATTCGGATTGATGGCGAGAGACATTACAACCACTTTCAACTACTGGAGTATCGATAAGAAAGCTTTTGCAGATATCCAAGCCACAATTCCAAATCAGAATCAAGATTTGCCAAACAATATAGAGCTGACTTTGCCAAAGTTGCAATTAGGTGTTTCCGGAAATTTCAGCTTGAAAGAACATTTAAATCTTTTAACAGAGGTCAATTTAAACATGCGCTTTTTTAAAATGAATACATTGGTTAGTAGTGATTATATCAGTCTTGATCCGGCTTTAGGATTGGAGTTTAACTATTATGATATTGCCTTTCTCAGATTAGGAGTCAATAATTTTCAAGAACAACAATATTTTGATGATAAACAAATCACTTTTCAGCCGAATGCAGGTTTAGGCTTTAAATACAAAGGTGTCAGGTTGGATTATGCATTGACCAATATCGGTTCTGACGGATTTTTCTCACATGTGTTTTCTCTAGGATTGGATTTGGATAGATTTATCAAAAAGAAAGAAAAGTAAACCTTATTTTTTTTCAAAATTGAGGGAGGTTGAATTTACACAATATCGTTTTCCCGTGGTTTTTTGAGGACCATCATCAAAAATATGTCCGAGATGCCCTTCGCAATTTGCACAAATAATTTCAGTTCTGACTCTGCCATGGCTGTAATCCGGACGGAAAATAACGGCATTTGGCAGTGCGTCATCAAAAGAAGGCCAGCCACAGTAACTTTCATATTTATTGTCTGATTTGAATAATTCTGCGCCACAACCAATACATTTATAGGTGCCCTTGTCAAAGTGATAGGTGTATTCTCCCGTTTCCGGCAAGTCGGTTCCTTTTTTTCGAAGAATATGAAATTGTTGGGGTGTGAGTATTTTTTCCCATTCATCTTCTGATTTGATTTTCTTTTTCATAAACTCATAAGTTTGATGCGTTGCGTAATTATCACAGGGCTTGTAAGATGTAAACTTGCTTATCGTTTATTACATCCTTTCCGGAACATCAATTCCCAGCAAATAAAAGGCATTTCTGATATTGTCTGCTACCTTTTTGGATAATTTGATTCGGAAAATTTTTTCATTTTTATTTTGGGCACCAAATATAGGGGTGCTTTGGTAGAAAGAATTATAGTCTTTGACCAAATCATAAGTATAATTGGCAATCACACTCGGATTTTGTTGTTCTGCAGCATTGAAAATAATCTGAGGAAAAAGTTCCAATTGCTTTATTAAATTTCGTTCCTTCTCGTTGAGTGAAAGGTTTTTAAAATCTTCGTCGACTAAATCTCCTGCTTTTCTTAGAATGGACTGAATTCTAGCATAAGTATATTGAATAAAAGGACCTGTGTTTCCCTGAAAATCAATAGATTTTTCAGGGTCAAATAACATAGTTCTTTTAGGGTCTACTTTGAGGATGAAATATTTTAAAGCGCCTAGCCCGATGATGCGGTATAGACGTTCTTTTTCTGTGTCTGAATAGCCCTCCAGTTTTCCCAATTCCTGAGAAATTGCTCTAGCGGTATTTGTCATGCCAATCATCAGGTCGTCTGCATCAACAACAGTTCCTTCGCGAGATTTCATCTTTCCATGAGGTAGTTCAACCATGCCATAAGATAAGTGATAGAGCCTGTCTGCCCATTCATAGCCTAATTTTTTTAAAATAAGAAACAACACTTGAAAGTGATAGTTTTGCTCGTTTCCAACCACATAAATATGGCTGTCGATATCAAAATCTTTAAATCTACTGATAGCGGTTCCTATATCTTGTGTCATATAGACAGAAGTGCCGTCTGCTCGAAGTAAAAGTTTTTCATCCAGACCCTCATCAGACAAATCCATCCAAACCGAACCGTCTTCTTTTTTGAAGAAAATACCTTTTTCTAATCCTTCTTCAACCACTTGTTTGCCAAGCAAATAAGTGTTGCTCTCATAATAATTCTTATCAAAACTAACACCGAGATTTTTATAAGTTTCGTCAAAGCCTTCATATACCCAATTGTTCATTTTGTTCCAAAGTTTCATGGTTTCAGAATCTTTGGCTTCCCATTTTCTGAGCATTTCTTGAGCTTCAAGCAGGATAGGTGCTTGTTTTTTGGCTTCTTCCTCGGTTTTGCCGTTGGTCACCAATTCTTTGATTTGTTCTTTATAAACTCGATCAAATTTGACATAGTATTTTCCGGCAAGCTTGTCTCCTTTCAATCCACTGCTTTCCGGAGTTTCTCCATCAGAAAATTGTTGCCATGCAACCATAGATTTGCAAATATGAATGCCTCGATCGTTGATGATTTGCGTTTTTAACACGGGTTTTCCGGTGGCTTTGTAAATTTCGCTGATGGCATGTCCCAACAAATTGTTTCGGATATGTCCCAGGTGCAAAGGCTTATTAGTGTTGGGTGATGAGTATTCTACCATCAGGGCTTTTTGATTCTCTTTTTCAGAGGTATAACCATATTTTTCTTGAGGGAAGATTTCTCGTAAAAAATTCAGATAAAAAGCATCGTCAATTGATAAATTCAGGAATCCGCCAACTGCATTATAAGTTTTAATTTCTTGAATGTTTTCCTGAAGAAATTGCCCGATTCTTTCTGCTATTTCCTTCGGATTTTTTCGCAATTGTTTCACATAAGGAAAGATAACCAAGGTGATATCTCCTTCAAAGTCTTTTCTGGTGGCTTGTAGTTCCACATTTTCAGCATTGAGATTGTATATTTTTTTTAAGGCTTGCTTGGTCTTTTCTTCTAAGAGTAGTTCCAGATTCATTGTGTTTGCTTTATGAAATGCAAAAGTAAATAAATTAGTCGAGAGCAAAAAATGAATTGTTGAATATAGGATTATGAGTCAGTTGACCGGTAGACGTGTAAAGACATTATGTTTTATCACGATTTTTAAGTATTTCTTTTTATCCAATACTTGATTTTGTTCACAATGGTTTGTGCCAGCTTTTCTTTGCTTTCTGTTGTCCATCCGGCGACATGCGGTGTGAGAATGACATTATTAAATTGAATCAATTTTTGAAAATATTCAGGAAGCTCATTGTGCTCGAACATGTTCTCAAAAGATGATTTTTCAAATTCCAAGACATCTAGTCCGGCACCAAGCACTTTTCCGCTTTCCAGCGCTTTTACGAGAGATTTGGTATCTACAACGCTTCCTCGGGAAGTGTTGATCAGCCAAATTTTCTTATGAAATTTATCGATAAAATTTTTATTAAACATTTTGAAAGTTTTTTCGGTATGCGGCACATGAAAACTCAATACATCTGTTTTTTCAAAAAGTTCTTCCAAGTCGACTTGTTTGGCGTTATGATTGCCAATGCCTTCTTTGATATCATAAGTGATTACTTCCACATCAAAACCGCGTAATTTTTTTGCAAAAGATTTTCCGGTATTTCCGTATCCTATAATGCCAATGGTTTTTCCGTCCAGCTCAACACCACGATTTTCTTCTCTATTCCAGACCCCGTTTTTTATCTCACGGTCGGATGAGTTAATTTTGTTAAATAAATTGAGTACCAATGCAAGCGTGTGTTCGCCAACAGCATTTCTGTTTCCTTCCGGAGCATTAAAAAGTTCTATATTCTTTTGCTTGGCAAATTCAATATCAATATTTTCCATTCCCGCACCGACTCTCCCGATGAATTTTAATCGGGAGGCTTTTTCTAAAAAGGATTGATTAATAGGAAATCTACTTCGAATAACGATTCCATCATATTCGGCAATTTTTTCCTCGATTTGTCTTTTTGGTGATGAATAGTCTTCATCTACTTGCAAGCCCAGATTCAATAAGCCTTGTTTGAGCAGCGCATGGTTGGTGTCGAGTAGAAGAATTTTCATAATGTTCATGTTTTCAATCTGATAGACAGAAAGTTGTGTTGTTAATAACGCACAAAAGTAGTATAATATTTGAAATGATGAAAAAACATTGAGTTTAATTTGATTTAAAGCGAGTGATAATTTTACAAGCATCTGTTAGCTGAGGTAGTGATACGATGACTCGCATAAAACAAACAGGCTCTTGCGCATGCGCAAGAGCCTGTTCTTAAAATTAATAACCAAAATAACTAAGCATTTTTCATAGTTATCACTCTTTGAGGAAGCGGTGCTTCATATCCTGCAGCACCGAGTGCTTCCACAATTTTTTGTCGGGTATCCCAATAAACATCCCAATAGTCATCGGTGGATGCGTAGGGGAGAGCTAGAAGTTCAACGGAATTTTGCCCCAAATTGTTTACCGCAACCCTAGGCTCCGGAGAATTCATAACTTTAGAATCATTTTTGAGTACGTCGGCAACAATTTGTTTGGCTTTTTTGATATCGCTCCCATATCGAATGGCAAAAGGCATGTCAACACGAAGATTTCCCAAGGTGGAATAGTTGGTGATTTTTCCGGCTGTGATTGTTGCATTAGGAACAATTTCAGTTTTGTTTTGAAAAGTTTCTAAAATGGTTACAAAAACAGAAATTTCTTTGACAAAGCCAAAAGTTTTATCGGGTAGTTCAATCAAATCTCCAACTTTAAACGGTCTGAAAATCAATAGCATAATCCCGGATGCTATATTGCCGAGCGATCCGTTGAAAGCACCGCCAATGGCAGCACCGACACCAACCAAAATAGCGGCAAATGAAGTTACACCAAACCCAAGTACTTGGGCAATTCCTAAAAATAGGATAACTTTGAGGGAGAAATTGATAACTGCTGTCAGAAAAGGAATAAGAGTTTCGTCCATTTTAGTACGGGAAATTGTCTTTCTGAACAGTCGTGTTAGCAAGCTGACAATCCAAAGCCCGATGATAAGGGCAACAATAGCGCCTAGAATTTTTGGAGTCCATTGACCAATGGCGTCCATGATGGAGGAGACAAGGTTGTTTACAGGATTTAAAGCACTGCCGGCAACTTCATTAAGTGAGTTTGATTGTAAAAAAGTAAGCAGATTCATAATATGTTTTTTTGGGTTGATAAATATTCACGAATAAACTTTTGTTTTGAGCATTCGTAGTTTGTCATAAACGATTTATAACACACCCAAATATAAATAAATTTATTAAATAAATTATTGATATTTTGTTTTAAATGTTATTATTTACGGAATTATCATGTATAATAGAAAAAATAAAGTTATTATTTAATTATCATGGGTATTTATTGTTAATATGTAACAAATATTTCGTACATTCGTTGTATTGAAGTAACCCGTAAAATATTTAGTTATGATTATTACAACAACAGAAACTATTCCCGGAAAAGAAATATCAGAAATTTTAGGAGTCGTTCGTGCCAACACTGTCAGGGCGCGAAATTTTGGTTCTGATTTCATGGCAGGATTGAAAAATTTGGTCGGAGGCGAAATTAGTGAGTACACTAAACTGCAATCTCGTTCCAGAGAACAGGCATTGAAAAGATTGATAGATGAGGGGAATAAGCTCAATGCCGATGCCATAGTCAACATCAGATTTTCCACCTCCATGATTATGCAGGGAGCCTCTGAAATCTTGGTTTTTGGAACTGCCGTAAAATTGCGTTAAGCTTTTTTGATAATGGAAAAATTTGCTATAGGATTATATATTATGATTGCATTAATTGCCGCTGTTATATTGATTTATCTGATTATTAAAAGAGTGAATGAAAAAGATGATTTTGAACACAGAGATTATTGATTGGATGGATTTATGAAAATCTTGGCGAAATTTTTTATTACGGGTTTTGAGATTGTTTTTTTATTCTTGATTCTGATTCTTTTGTCGGACAGAGTTGTTATAAACACTACAAAAAACAAAATTTATACTGATATTTCTGAAATCCCGGTTAATAAGGTAGGTTTGCTGTTAGGAACGGCAAAGTATTTTGGTGGTTATGAAAACCCTTATTACAGATATAGAATTAATGCAGCCATTGCGTTATATAAGGCAGGAAAAATTTCGGTGATATTGGTCAGTGGAGACAATGGCAATAAACATTATGACGAACCTACCGATATCAAAAACGATTTGATTGCAGGCGGCGTTCCTGCGTCAAAAATCATATTAGATTATGCCGGATTCAGAACATTGGATTCTGTGGTTAGACTTAAAAAGATTTTCGGGCAAAACAAAGTAACAATTATTTCTCAAGAATTCCATAACCAAAGAGCTATATTTATCGCAATCAATAAGAATATAGATGCGATTGGATACAATGCAAAAGATGTGAAGAGTTATAACGGACTGAGAATACAGTTAAGAGAGAAGTTGGCTCGTGTAAAAATGTTTATAGATTTATTGTTTGGTGTAAAACCTAAATATTTGGGGGAGAAAATTGAAATAGGTTAGTACTTTTTCGGGCTAAAATTTTTAACTTTTTTCAGCTGAAAAAACCAATTGATATTTTGATTTTATGATGATTTATTTTCTAAATTTGACAAAATTTAAAACGATAATATTATGGCATTTAATTTACGAAATAGAAATTTTTTGAAACTACTGGATTTCAGTCCGAAAGAGATTAAATTTTTGATTGATTTGTCTGCAGATCTAAAGAAAGCAAAATATGCGGGAACGGAACAACAATTATTAAAAAATAAGAATATTGCGTTGATATTTGAGAAATCATCAACCCGGACACGTTGTGCCTTTGAAGTTGCTGCGCATGATCAGGGAGCCAATGTCACCTATTTGGGTCCTAGTGGTTCACATATCGGTAGCAAAGAAACCATGAAAGACACTGCCAGGGTGTTGGGACGTATGTATGACGGAATAGAGTATCGCGGCTTTGGGCAAGATATTGCTGAAGAGCTTGGAAAATATGCCGGTGTTCCCGTTTGGAACGGTCTGACCAATGAGTATCATCCTACACAGATTTTAGCAGATTTTCTGACCATGCAAGAACATTCTGATAAACCATTGCATCAAATTTCATTTGCCTATCTGGGCGATGCCAGAAACAATTTGGGAAATTCTTTGATGATTGGCGCTGCAAAAATGGGAATGGACATCAGACTGGTTGCTCCGAATGATTTACAACCTGAAGAAGACTTGGTGGCACAAGCAGAAAAGATTGCCATAGAAACCGGTGCTAAAATCATGATTACCGATCAAGTGGACGAGGGTGTGAAAGGCGTTGATTTTGTCTATACTGATGTATGGGTTTCCATGGGTGAACCTGAAGAGGTATGGAAAGACAGAATCGGTAAACTTTTGCCCTATCAAATCAACAAAGATTTGATGAATAAAACCGGTGTAAATACTAAATTTATGCATTGCTTGCCGGCATTTCACAACAGAGATACCAAAGTGGGTGAAGAAATCTATCAAAAATATGGTATTAGCGCCATGGAAGTGACCGAGGAAGTGTTTGAGAGTGAACAATCCATTGTTTTTGACGAGGCGGAAAACAGATTGCACACCATCAAAGCAGTGATGGTGGCTACACTTGGAAAGTAATATTAATTCTTGTTATAAACAGGCAAAAGCCCATGAATTAAAAAAAGTTTGAAGTTCGGGGGGAGTTTAAAAACCTCCTCGAACTTATTTTTTATCAATAATTTTCAGCACGTTTTTCAAAGCTTCCGAATCGTATGGTTTAGCAATAATTTTGTGGTTTTTATCTAAAACAAATAATGTGGGTGTCCATTTGAGATGATATTGTTTGACAATGGGATTATCCCATTTTTGGAGTTTTAAACCATGATAGAATTCAGGATAATATTGATGCTCGCTGCTCCAAGGATAATCTTCGGTTTCCAAACCAATGGCAACCACATCGAAATTCTTGAGATGAGCTTTCATAATCTTTTGAAATTTAGGCATTTCTTTCAAACAATGTGAGCAGGTAGCTCCCCAAAAAATAAGTAGCGTATAAGGCTTTTTATTGATTTCGTACAAATGGTGCTTTTTCTTTAAATCCTTGAAATTAAAATCCGGAACTTTCTCGCCGACAGTAAAACCTATTTCATGCTCAAGCGTCTTCAGATTGATTTGTGTTTTATACTTTTCAGGCATGTTGTGATAATACTTTTCAACGAGATATTTTGCGGTCTTGCCTTCTGTCTGTGCAAATGACGAAATCAGTGAAAGAATTGTATTGTAACGGTAGTTATCATTTTTGATTTTTGTCAAAACTTTTTCAACACGTTGAATATACTCTTTGTGCTTTTTTCTGAAATCGGCGGGTGGATTTATATTGAACACGTAGTGATTGATTTTTCCAATCAATACGTTGGTGTTCATCAAATCAACATCGTCCCAGTTTGTGTCATCCAAATAATGTTGCATTTTGTCGTTGAAATATTTGCTTTTATCAGTTTGAAATTCAGGATAATATTCCGACAGGTTTATGATGAGTTTATAAGCAAAAAGTTTTTTTGAGCGTTTTCTGAACTTTTTTTGGATGTTTTTCAGTTCTTTTCTATTTCGGTTGAATTGAGCAATTTCTGTTTCCGTAAGTTTTTGATCTCGGGCGAGTTTGCTTTCTGTTTTGTTCAACAAATCAACCAAAGAATCTCGTTGTTTTCTGTAAGCATATAGAATTTCATTTTCTTTTGAATCGATAAATTCCACCCGATTGTTTTCTTTTGGAAAAACTTTCATATGAACGGAAGTTCCGGTATAAATAAAATAGATGAAATTTTTAGGGTTGGTATCATACATCAATAAATATTCTCCGGTATTTTGTTTACTGAGATCATATATAAATTCAGATTGCTCTTTTCCGAGCTGCTTATTTTGAATATAGGTTTGTTTGACATCTTGAATTCTATAAAGAATAGTCCAAGGATAGTTTTCTCGAGGTAAAAACTTAACTACCAATGAATTTTGTGCAGAGCCCAAAAAACCGATTATTAACATGGACAGAACAAAAATCGTTTTTTTCATATGCTTATTTTTTGAATAACATTTACATCAATGATACAAAATCTTTGCCAAAGGGCTAGACATACATCTTTTCTCTCAATTCTTTGACTTTTTTGTCATTTAAGTATTCATCAAAGGTCAAATATCTGTCGATTACTCCTTTTGGAGTGATTTCAATTACTCTGTTGGAGACAGATTGTGCAAAAGTATGATCCCGTGTGGTGAAAATAATTGTTCCGGGGAAATTGATAAGTGCATTGTTCAAGGCTTGGATAGATTCCAAATCCAGATGATTTGTAGGTTCGTCAAAAAGCAGAATATTTGCTTTTTTCATCATCATTCTGGAAAGCATGGCTCTCACTTTCTCTCCTCCGGATAGCACCTCTACGGATTTAAGCGCTTCGTCTCCGCTAAACAGCATTTTTCCTAAAAATCCTCTGAGATATACATCTTCTCTTTCTTCTTCTGTTTTGGCAAATTGCCTCAGCCAATCTACTAAAGACATCTTTTCTTTGAAAAACTCGGCGTTGTCGGCAGGCAAATAAGATTGAGTGGTAGTTACACCCCAACGAAAATCACCCGAATCTGCTTTCAGGTTTTCATTTATGATTTCATAAAAAGCGGTTATAGCTCTGGAATCTTTGGAAAATAGAGCTATTTTGTCTCCTCTGTTCAAATTGATATCCACTTGAGAAAACAGCAATTCTCCATCTATTGATTTTGACAAGTCGCTCGTTTCAAAAATTTGATCTCCGGCTTCTCTTTCCGGTTGAAAGATAATTCCGGGATATCGTCTGCTGGAAGGTTTTACATCGTTTATATTTAATTTTTCAATCATTTTCTTACGAGCGGTTGCTTGTTTGGATTTAGCAACATTGGCAGAAAATCTTCTGATAAAATCTTCCAATTCTTTTTTGCGTTCTTCTGCTTTTTTGTTTTGTTGAGCCCTTTGTTTGGCTTTTAGCTGACTGGCATTATACCAAAACGAATAATTTCCGGTATAGAAATTCAATTTGCCAAAATCAATATCAACCGTGTGTGTGCTCACAGCATCCAGAAAGTGTCGGTCGTGAGAAACTACAATAACCGTATTTTCATAATTTGCCAAGAAGTTTTCCAACCAATCTATGGTCGTAAAATCCAAATCGTTTGTAGGCTCATCCATAATCAAAACATCAGGATTGCCGAAAAGTGCTTGTGCCAACAACACACGAACTTTCATTTTCGATTCCAAATCTGCCATCAAGCTGTAGTGAAGTTCTTCTTTCACACCAAGGTTTGATAAAAGAATGGCGGCATCACTATCTGCATTCCAGCCGTTCATTTCTTCAAATTTCTCTTGTAATTCTCCCAAACGATTGGTCTCTTTGTCCGTGAATTCTTCTTTGGCATAGAGTTCGTCCATTTCTTTTTGAATATCAAACAGATCTTGGTTGCCCATCACAACGGTTTCCAATACGCTATGTTCGTCAAAAGCATTGTGATCCTGTTTCAAGACAGACATTCTTTTTCCCGATTCCAGAAAAACATTTCCGGTTGTAGGATCCAAGTCTCCCGATAATACTTTTAGAAAAGTTGATTTCCCCGCTCCGTTTGCACCGATGATTCCATAGGTATTTCCTTTGGTAAATTGTGCGTTTACCTCATCAAATAAGATTCTTTTTCCAAATTGAATGGATACATTGTTTACTGTTAGCATTGCGTATTTTTATAATTTTTGCAAAGGTACAATAAATCGTAATTTTTTTAACCAAAAGCTTGACTAAAATTTTTATGGGACTATTGAGTTGATTGAATGTGTTTTTTATTTTGTGCCGGAGATGTTAATTTTTTTATGCGTGCATAATAAATCTATGCATAAAATTTTATACATTTGTGCTCGTAATTCAGAAAACACTTGGAATGAGAGATTTATTCGAAAAATTTAAAAAAGATAAAGGACCACTAGGAAACTATGCCGATGTGGCGGAGGGCTATTTTGTATTCCCGAAGTTTGGCGGTCCGATTTCAAATAGGATGATGTTCAACGGACAGGAAATGGTCACTTGGAGCATTAATAATTACTTGGGTTTGGCAAATCATCCTGAGGTGAGAAAAGCAGATGCCGAGTCGGCGGAAAAATGGGGTTTGGCTTACCCCATGGGTGCTAGAGCAATGTCAGGGCAAACAGAGAAACATGAACAGTTGGAGAAAGAATTAGCGGCATTTGTGTGCAAGGAGGCGGCGTATTTACTCAATTTCGGCTATCAGGGGAATGTGTCGATTATTGATAGTTTGGTGACGAAAAATGATGTGATTGTCTATGATAGTGACTCGCATGCCAGCATTATTGACGGTTGTCGTTTGCACCAAGGAAAACGCTTTACATTTCAGCACAATGATGTGGCGAGTTTGGAAAAGAATTTGGAGAGAGCAGTGGTGGTGGCAGAAAAGAATAATGGCGGAATTTTGGTGATCACCGAAGGTGTTTTCGGAATGCGTGGAGAACAGGGCAAGCTCAGAGAAATTGTAGCGCTAAAGAAAAAATATAATTTCAGATTATTGGTTGACGATGCGCACGGATTCGGAACTTTGGGCAAGACAGGAGCCGGAGCCGGACAAGAGCAAGGCGTGCAAGACGAAATAGATATTTATTTTGCCACTTTTGCCAAGTCAATGGCAAGCATAGGCGCATTTGTTGCCGGAAATCCCGACATGATTCAATATCTGAAATACAATATGCGTTCACAGGTTTTTGCAAAATCTCTCCCGATGCCGCTTGTTGAGGGCGCTTTAAAACGTTTAGACATGATTCGCAGAAGCCCGGAACTCAAAGACAAACTCTGGCAAGTTGCCAATGCACTGCAAAAAGGTTTGAAAGATGCCGGCTTTGATTTGGGCTTGACCGATACGGCAATCACGCCCGTATATCTGAAAGGAAGCGTGCCGGAAGCAATGGTGATGGTCAAAGATTTGCGTGAAAAATATAAAATTATCACATCAATTGTAATTTATCCGGTCATTCCAAAAGGAATGATTCTGTTGCGTTTGATTCCAACAGCATCACATACGCAGGAAGATATAGATCAAACCGTTGCCGCTTTTTCTGCTATCAGAGAAAAATTGGAATCAGGAATATATAAACGTATCGGAGACGAATACATGAAAAGAATGAGAGGCTGATTTGGTTGAAAAAAATCAAAAAAGGAAGATTGAAAAATAACCGATAAAAAAATAGGGACTCGGAAAGCGAGAGTTGATAGCAATACAAAACATAATCAACGGATAAACAATAAATTACTAGATAAATTCGGACATGTGAAAATAGCCTTAGCACAACTCAACTTTATTATTGGAGATTTTGCATATAATCTTGGCAAGATGTTGGATGCCGTGGCAAAGGCGGAACAGCAAGGAGCTGATATCATTGTTTTTCCGGAGTTGGCAACTACGGGTTATCCGCCCAGAGATTTTTTAGAATTCAGAGACTTTATACACAGAGCGGAGAAAAGTATTGAAAAGCTGAAAGCAGTTTCAAAAAATATTGCAATTGTTGTGGGAACACCAACGATAAACCCTGTGATTGAAGGAAAAGATTTGTATAATTCTGCTGTATTTCTTTATGAAGGCGAAGAAAAATATCGTCAACATAAAACTTTATTGCCTACTTATGATATTTTTGATGAAGCGCGCTATTTTGAAGAAGCTCGTCAGTGGAATATTGTGGAGTTTAAAGGCAAAAAAATAGCCCTTAGCGTTTGCGAAGATTTGTGGAATTTGGGCAATGAAAATCCGCTGTATACTATCAACCCGATGGATGAGATGATGAAATTCCAACCGGATATGATTTTGAATGTTTCTGCATCACCCTTTGATTATTTTCATGCAAAAGATCGCATTCGTGTTTTAAAAGAGAATGTGGAGCAATATGGAATTCCGGTTTTCTATGTCAATCACATAGGAGCACAGACAGATATTATTTTTGATGGAGGCTCCTTGGCGATTTCGCCCAATGGAAAAGTTTTCAAGGAAATGCCGTTTTTTAAGGAAGCGGTTGAAGTGATAGATTTTGATGAAGTATTGAAAGGAGAACAAGATCGTGAAAGAGAAAAAAACAAGATTGATTTGATTCATGATGCATTGGTTTTGGGCATTAAAGACTATTTTGGAAAGATTGGCTTTAAGAATGCCATTATTGGACTGTCCGGCGGATTGGATTCTGCCGTGACAACTGTTCTGTCAGTAGAAGCTTTGGGAAAAGACAATGTTCGTGTTTTGTTGATGCCTTCTCAATTTTCATCAGATCATTCCGTCAAAGATGCAGAAGATTTAGCCAAAAATTTGGGTGTTCGATATGATTTGATAAAAATTGAAGATGTATTTGGAGCTTTTAAACAAAAACTACAGTCGCTTTTTGATGGCAAAAAGTTCGATGTAACCGAAGAAAATATTCAAGCGAGAATCAGAGGGATTTTGTTAATGGCGATGTCTAATAAGCATGGAAATATTTTGTTGAATACAACCAATAAAAGTGAAATGGCGGTTGGCTATGGAACGCTTTACGGGGATTTGGCGGGAGGTATTTCCGTGATAGCAGACATTTATAAAACAGAAGTTTATGATTTGGCTGATTATATCAACAGAAACAAAGAAATTATTCCAATCAATACCATTCAAAAACCACCCTCTGCAGAATTGCGTCCCGACCAAAAAGATAGCGACAGCTTGCCGGACTATGATATTTTAGACGAAATTTTGAAACTGTATATTGAAGGACGAAAAGGTCCGAAAGAAATCATTGATTTGGGTTTTGATGCCGTACTGGTCAATCGGATTTTAAAAATGGTCAATCGAAATGAATTTAAGCGTTATCAAACCGCCCCTGTTCTTCGGGTAAGCCCTAAAGCCTTTGGAATGGGAAGGCGACTGCCAATCGTTGCCAAGTATTTGGATTGAGTGTGGGTTCAAAGGAAAAAGTTTAAAGTTTGTAAAGTTGAAAGTTTGTAAAGTTGAAAGTTTGTAAAGTGGAGTATAGCAATTCAGAATTTTTCGCCGATTTTATATCAATATCTTTTTATGAAATATTTTATCAACTAAAACTAAAA
>CAZAXU010000038.1:0-19049 GCA_964489245.1 uncultured Flavobacteriaceae bacterium | reverse complement strand
ATTACAAAATATTCTTTGGATTTATTTTCAAGTTGAGTAATAAAAGTGCTAATGGGAGTATAAGCCTTAAGAGTTCCATCTATTATATCATCTTTTGACAATACATATTCATTTTTTTGCGATAATAATAATTTATTTACATTTTGAATACTTTGTGTCTTTTTAAATTTGATAGATAAACCTTCTATTAAGCCTTCTTGAATTTCTTCAAAAGCATCATCAAGGGTTTTATTTTTTCTCCAATAAACTATGTCATAAAGCGTAGTGTCTTTTGTATGATTTTTTATCCAAATTGGAGAAGAAAGATCGTTAAGAAATTGAAAAACATTCTCAAGCTTACCACCGTAATATGTCACACCACAATACTCGCCATTTTGACTCCATCCATTCCCGCCAAATTCACCATTTAATGATGGACGAATTATAAAATGATTAATAAGTTTTGGTTTTGGTCTATAATCTTTCCCTTTTTCATTACGATTCAACATTATGTCTACCGCATTATATAGAGGGTCTTCTCCGCCGCTAAATCCACCATTTGTTATTACTTTTGGCATCTCTGACTCTTTTTTAACAGCAATATTATTGGTAGCTATAACTTCTTCAATTAAGTCTTCTGTAATTGAAGATCCTTTATATACAATATTTCCTTCTCTATTAATTATATACATTTGTGGACGACCAGAAATTTGATAGTTTATAAACTCTTGCTTGTCATCATCTCTGCCTATCCAAAATTTTACATCTACTTTTTTAAGGAAATTTTCTAATTTTTCTTTTGGATCATCAGTAATGGCGATAAATCGAATTCCTTGATTTTTATATTTCTCATATAACCTATTGTTTTCAGGAAACGCAGCCACACAAGGAGAACACCATATTGCCCAAAAATCAAGAATTACAATTTTTCCTTTTAAAGATTCTAATGTAGGGGACAAATTATCGGATTTATTATAAATACCTTCTAATTTTAATTCAGGAGCACTTATTTTTTTTTCACCAATTTGTGAAGCTTTATTTTTTTTATTTGTACAGCTATTAAATAAAAAGATAGAAAAAATAATAAATATAATTACATTTTTTTTCATCATGATTAATTGTTTTTGTTATCCTTATTGTTTTATAAACGCAAACCATTTTTTTTTATTGTTGCCAACGACCTGCTAAACGCAGTTCTGTAATCCATATTATCATTGAAGCCACCTCTAGTGCCAGTGGCGAAAATATCAATATGATATTGATTAGGTAATGATTGGCTAATTGTGATAATCATAACTGCTTCATGTTTTAATTTTCATTAATTTAGATTTTTTTGAATTTTAAACTGTCCGATTTTTTGGGAAGGCTACATTTTTTGGGAAGGCTACAAGGAGAGTGTTGTGAAAACAATAAAATGCCTAGGTTTTTTTTAGCAATGTTTTTTTTGAAGAATTCCACGCTTTCTATACTCGGAATTGAGATTTGGTGTTGTTTCTAAGACAGTGCAATGCCGGAAATAAGATGAAAAAGAATTGCCGTTTCAATTGAACGGGTTCTGTGATAAAGATAACCGATAAGCAATCCGCCAAAAGCATTATTTCCTATACAGCTCGCCACCCCGACAAGGTTTCCATACATTTTTATGTTGACGGGCAGATGCATAAGTCCAAAGATTATACTTGCCAATATTATGGCATTTACGGGTTTGCCAAACCTGTTTTCCAATTTTGTCTGAAGAAGTCCGCGAAAAAGAATTTCTTCAGGAATGGCAGCGATAAACAAATAAACGGGCAAGTAATAGATAACTTGCTCTAATGATTTTTCTCCAAACAAAATAATCGGAAGATAGAGCAAAAACAACAGTGTGATAATTTTTAGTTCTTGTGTCTTAAATCCGGTTTTGATATCTATTTTCTTGAATAGCATAAGCAGCAGTATCGGAATAAAAACCGCTGTTAAATTATTGATAATGATTGAATTGATTGTCGGTGAAAATCCAAATCTCTCCAATATTCCGAAGAAAAATTTTCTGACCGGTTCAGAAATTCTGAACAAATGGCTCTCTTTTGAAAATTGCCCCGACAGAATCAGAAAATTAAGCGCAACAGCTCCGGAAACGATGACCAGCTGAAGGCTGTTTTTGTCATTTTTCTTCGGTGGTTTGTCAGACAACATAAAAATAATGGAATATGCAATTGAAACAAACAAAAACAAACCGAGAGAATATCCGATGCTCAAAGCAAAGTTATCAAACAAATACAAGCCGAAAATTATCTGAGAAACAATTGCTGCAACAAGAAAAATCAAAAGGGCAAACTCTTTTTTTGCCAGAGAATAGAAATGATTTACGGAACGTATATAATTTTTAAATATTCCTTTCATTTATTTTTTTTTGATTTTATTTCCCTGACTTATAAGCAACAATATCTCAACACGTTTGCATGCAAGATTTCAGATTTGTCAAATTTAAAAGATTTTCGGAACACCGCCAAATCAGCAAATCGCTTCGCTCAACTTTTTCTCTTGAACTTCAGACTTTTAATGTTTGTCACGTTGAGTGGCGAAGCTCCGCTTCATTGTATAGAGATGCCTTTCTCCTTGCATGTGCCGAATCATGATTTAAGAAGTTTTTTTGCCGCGAATGCATAAATATTTTAAAAACAAAATTCACTTCTAAATCTCCAATCGTTAATCTTCAATCGTTAATCTTCAATCGTTAATCTAATGTGCAATGCCTTTGATATGTAGGGTCAGATGATTTTCATCTTCGGTCTTGTCAACCCAACCATAGTTGGCATCGGTTTTGGCATCGAGTTGGTCAATATAGGGTTTGATATCCAAAATCGGGCTACCGTCAAAAGCATCCATTCCACTGATATAGATGCTGTTGTTAATAATTTTTTTAATTTGAACAATGCTGATGCCAATCGGATTTGGTCTGTTTGGACTTCTGCTGGCAAACACGCCGACTTCAATTTCGGGTGCCCAAGGAGGTCTCAAGGTGTTTTTTCCGGTTTGAATATGAATTTTGTCCAGCGAATAAATCACGTAGATATATTTAAAAGTCTCAATCAATTTCAAGCCATCCTGATATTTTTCATCGATAAGCAGTTTGAATTCTTCCTCGTCATTTGCAATGGGCTGTAGCGGTGCCTTGTTTTTATAGGGAGTTCTGATTATCCCGATATTTTGATATACGTGATACGACTTGGGGGCAAACATTATTCTGAATCTTCTTTAGCCTCTTTCGGTTTGTTTTCCGGATGCTTATCAGTTCTTTCAGGCGCTTGATTCCCATAGCTCAATTCTGTGATTTCATCCATCTGATATAAAATATCCATTGTGATTTTTGCTTCTTCTTCATCAACAATGCTGATGGCACTGCCCACATGCACCAAAACATAGTCTCCCATTTTTGCCTCGGGAACCATAGCCAAGTTAACATCTTTAACCACACCGTCAAAACTGACTTTGGCCATTCTGAATATTTCATCAATCTGATTGTCGATACTGATTATTTTTCCGGGTATTGCTAGACACATAATTTAGTTAAAAGTTAAAAGTTAAAAGTTAAAAGTATTATTTTTTTATTTGCTGTTTCAGCCAATCATACCACGAATTCATGCCTTCGCCTGTGGTTGCGGATACTTCAAAAAATTTCAAGTTCGGATTGACTTGGCGGGCATATTCTTTGGCTTTTGCCACATCAAAATTCAAATAGGGCAACAAATCAATCTTGTTGATAACACAAACGTCCGAACCGGCAAACATATCGGGATATTTAATGGGTTTATCATCTCCTTCGGTAGTGCTGATGATAACAACTCTTGCATTTTCGCCCAAGTCAAATGCAGAAGGACATACCAAATTACCCACATTTTCAATCATTACGATAGAATTCTGCTCCGGATTGAGTTTCATGATTGCTTGGCTTACCATATCACTATCCAGATGACAGGCTTTTCCGGTGTTGATTTGCACCACGGGAATTTGAAGTGCGTCAATTCTGTCGGCATCATTCATGGTTTGTTGGTCGCCTTCAATTACATAAAAATTAATTTTGTTTTTGATATCTGACAGTGTTCGTTCCAGCAAACTTGTTTTTCCTGAGCCCGGAGAGCTGACCAAATTAACGGCAAAAATATTTTTACCCAAAAAATAACCGCGATTGCGTTCTGCCAGTAATTGGTTTTCATGCAAAATATCTTGTTCCACATCGATAATTGTGCGTTCGTTGTGATTGTGGCTATGTCCGTGAGTGTGATCATGCGTATGCCCGTGGTCATGACCGTGGTGATGGTCAATATTTAATTCGTTCACCATGCTTGACAATTCTCCGGGTTTTTGTATTTTTATTTCGTCGGTTACACCGCATCCGCAAGTTGTACACATATCTTCTATTTTTTTATTGTTTGTTTTATTGTTAAACCGTTCTCCTATTGTTGAATCGATACTCTAATTCATCAAATCCACAAACCATCAATCCCACAAATTAACGGTAATTCTTATTTTGATAATTTCTTAATTTATTCAATTGATTTGAAATGTATGATAATTTTTCTCTAATATTATTCAATTCCGCTTTTGATATATAATCCAATTCAAAAGAAATAACAGCTTGATTCATTAACTCCATCAAACTTGTATAAGCCATAGTTGTAAAATGTGCCTTGTCTTTATTGGTTTTCCTTGCATTCCCCTCAGCAATGTTTGAAGAAACAGAAATTGCAGCTCTACGCATTTGTGAAATTAATCCAAATCGTTCATCCCTCGGAAATTCTTTTGTAATTTGATAAATTATTTTTGTTAATTCCAATGAATTTTGCCAAACTTCTAATTTTTCAAAACCAAATTTATACATCTTTTGTTTACTTTTAATCGCTGAATCATTTAATCGATTAACTGTTAAATCGGCACGCTAATTTATCAACTCCACAACTCCACAACTCCACAACTCATCAATCCATCAACTCATCAATCCATCAACTCATCAATCCATCAACTCATCAACTCATCAATCCATCAACTCCACAACTCATCAAACTTCAAGACTCTTCACCCGCATTTCTTTTCCTTGAAACACATCTTTGATGTAGCTCCCGCATTTGGGACAGGGGTCAAACAGATTTTCAATGTCGAAAATGTGCTCGCAGTCCATGCAGCGCGCTTTGGCATTGACAATGTTTATTCTCTTTTCTGCATGTTCCAACACACTTCCTGCAATTGCCATTGGCCAAGCAAAGTCCAAAGCATCAACCTCTACACCTGAAAGCGTTCCGATTTCCAACTCGATGGCAGACAGCTCTTTGACCTGTGCTTTTTTTGCTTCCTTTTCGGCAATTTCCACAATTCCCATGGCAATAGACAATTCATGCATAGCAATTTATTTTAGCAAATTTAATAAAATCTGATGGCAAATCACCGGTCTTTATACCATAGAACTCATTTATTTGAGTATATATTTTGAATAGATGACAAATATCATAAAAAACAAGATATGTCACCAATAATATATAAAACGCATGATAGTTTATCAACATTATAAAAAAACTGACATAAATCAGTTGAAACATCAATAATTTTATTATAAATTTATGCAATTATACCGTGAAATATTGATTAATCTAAATTTTTCTCATTATGAAAAACCTATTACAAAAAGAAGAAACTTTCTATGAAAGTATCATCAACAAGGGATATTCTCGTAGAGATTTCTTGAAGTTTGCGACTTATATGTCTGCCTTTATGGGGTTGGAATCGAGTATGGTGGGGCAGGTTGTAAAAGCAATGGAGACAAAGAAAAGAATTCCGGTGATTTGGGAGCATTTTCAAGAATGTACCGGATGCTCGGAATCTTTTATTCGGTCGGACCACCCGTTGGTTGCCGATGTGATTCTAGACACGATATCTTTGGACTATACTGATACGTTGATGGCTGCAGCAGGTCATAATGCAGAAGAAGCCAAGCAAAAATCAATGAAAGAGAATTATGGTAAATATATTTTGATTGTAGAAGGAGCAATTCCCACTAAAGACGATGGAATATATTGTACTATAGCCGGAAGAACAGCCATAGAGATTTTAAAAGAATCGGCTGCCGGTGCGGCTGCCATTATTGCTTTTGGCAGTTGCTCTGCATGGGGAGGCGTTCAAGCCGCCTCGCCTAATCCGACAGGTTCTGTGCCGGTTGATGCAATTATCAAAGATAAGCCAATCATCAAAGTGCCGGGTTGTCCGCCGATATCAGAAGTCATGACCGGCGTGGTTTTACATTATGCAATGTTTGGAACTATTCCTGAATTGGATTCTGAAGGAAGACCGAAGCAGTTCTATGGCAAACGTGTTCATGATTCTTGTTACAGAAGACCCTATTTTGATGCGGGACTCTATGCAGAAAGTTTTGATAGTCCCGAGGCGAAAGAAGGATATTGCCTATACAAATTAGGATGTAGAGGTCCGGTGACCTATAATGCTTGCGGAACAATGGGATGGAATAATGGAGTGAGCTTCCCAATCAAATCGGGCTATCCTTGTATAGGATGTAGTGAAAATAATTTCTGGGACAACGGACCATTCTATGAAAGATTAGAAAATATTCCGGGAATGGGTATAGAAGCAACCGCCGATAAAATCGGTAAGATTGTGTTAGGAGCCGCCATTGGTGGCGCTGCGGTGCATGCTGTTGCATCAAATGTATTGAAGAGAAAGGAGCTGAAAGAAAGCAAGAAGTTGGGAGAAGCTAATGAAAATCAAATTAAAGAATAAAAAATTAATATCATGGCAAATAGAATAGTAATAGATCCGATAACCAGAATAGAAGGACATTTACGCATTGAAGCCGAAATCAAGGACGGTAAAGTCGTGAATGCATACAGTTCATCAACAATGGTGAGAGGAATGGAAAAAATTGTAGAAGGCAGAGACCCCCGTGATGTATGGGCATTTGTGCAACGTACATGCGGAGTATGCACCACCGTTCACGCCATTGCTTCGATACGTGCCGTAGAAGATGCTTTGGGCATTGTGATTCCGCCAAATGCAGAAATTGCAAGGAATATTGTAACCATTGCACATGCTTTTCAAGATCATGTAGTGCATTTTTATCATTTACATGCTTTAGACTGGGTTGATGTGACACAAGTTCTGAATGCAGATCCAAAGGCAACCTCAGAATTGGCACAAAGCATTTCAAAATGGCACAATTCCTCACCGGGCTATTTTGCAGATGTGAAAGCACGCATCAAAAAATTTGTAGATAGCGGACAGTTGGGAATTTTTGCCAACGGCTATTGGGGACACCCTGCAATGAAATTGCCTCCTGAGGTGAATCTGCTGGCTGTTGCCCATTATTTGGAAGCTCTGGAATGGCAAAAAGAGATTGTGAAAGTTCACACCATACTTGGCGGTAAAAATCCGCATCCACACTTCTTAGTGGGCGGTATGGCCAGTTCCGTTAATTTAAATGATGCCGGCAGTTTGAATGCCGAGCGTCTGGCATATGTAGGTCAATTGCTCAAAGGAGCTCATAAATTTATCAATGAAGTTTATGTTCCTGACTTACTGGCGATTGCTTCTTTCTATAAAGATTGGGGTGCAATCGGCGTTTCTAAATTTAAAAATTATTTGTCTTACGGCGATCTGCCCACAGACAATATCAGAAACCCGAAAAGCTATAAATGGCCGCAGGGAATTATTGTGGATGGTGATTTGAGTAAAGTTCATGATGTAGATCTAAATAACACTAATGATATTCAGGAATTTGTCAACAAATCTTGGTATGATTATTCAGGAGGAAAAGACAAAGGTTTGCATCCTTATGACGGAGAAACCAATATTCACTATACAGGACCAAAGCCACCTTATGAGCATTTGGATGTGGACAAGGAATATAGTTTTGTAAAAACACCACGTTGGCAAGGAAAACCAATGGAAGTAGGACCTTTGTCAAGAATGCTTATCGGCTATGCCAAAGGAATTCCTGAATATAAAAATGTCGTAGATTATGCTTTGAACAAACTGGAAGTACCTGTTGAAGCCTTATTCTCTACCTTGGGAAGAACGGCAGCCAGAGGTTTAGAATCTGTATTGTTGGCCGATTGGAGCTTAGAATTCTATGACCAACTGATCAATAATATCAAAAAAGGTGATACCCGTATGGCAAATATGGAGAAATGGAATCCGAACACTTGGCCGAAAGAAGCCAAAGGCGTGGGTTATATGGAAGCTCCACGAGGAGGTTTGGCACATTGGATTGTAATCAATGATAAAAAAACAGCCAACTATCAAATGGTGGTGCCAACCACTTGGAACGCAGCACCACGTGATCCTAAAGGACAAATGTCTGCCTATGAATCAGCGCTTATAGGAACGCCTATTGCAGATCCTAATAATCCGGTAGAGATTTTGAGAACCATACATTCGTTTGACCCTTGTTTGGCTTGTGCGGTTCATTTATATGACCCGAAAGGAAAACACATCAGCCAGTTGCAGATTGGCGGAGCTTGTATGATTTAATCTATTTAAATAATTAGTTATGACAACAATGACATATAATTATAAGAGAGTGTATGTATGGGAGGTTGCCGTCAGGATTTTTCATTGGTTGACGGTTTTTTCTCTGATTACGCTTGTGATAACAGGATTTGTGATTGCAAATCCTCCGGCAATTAGTCAGAATGTAGAAGCAACCAATTCTTTTTGGTTCGGATACATTCGTATGATACATTTGATTACTGCCTATGTTTTGATTGCCAATTTGATTTTTAGAATTTACTGGACTTTTGCCGGAAATCAATTTGCCAATTGGCGTAATTTTATTCCCTACACCAAAAAAGGAATTAAGAATATTATTCACGTCTTGAAAGTTGATATCTTTTTGATGAAAGACAAAGAACATAAATTGTCTAATATCAGTATAGGACATAATTATTTGGCATCTTTTTCCTATTTCATTATGACGCTGTTTTTTATCTTACAAGTTGTGACAGGTTTGGCCTTGATGGCAGATACGTCTTCTTGGTGGTTTCCAAAGATGTTTCATTGGGTAGTCGGCATGTTTGGAGGAGATGCTCCTACCAGATATGTACATCACATTCTGACGTGGATTTTTATGGCTTTTGTTGTGATTCATGTATATTTGGTGCTTTTTCACGACTATGTAGAAGCGCGAGGAGAAGCATCCGCCATGATCAGCGGTTTCAAATTTGTCAGAGCAGAAAGAATTGAAGAAACAGAAGAAGAAATCATTGAAAAATCCAGAAAACAAATGTGGAAAGGAGGAAAAAAGGATAATTTGGAAATAGAAGAAAAAGAAGAGGATTCATGAAAAAAACCACAATGATATCAGATGATGTGATGGAACTTCAAAAATTGTTCTATCAGACACACGATTATCCGGATAATAAACAAAAGGATAGAATTTTGGTTTTGGGCATAGGCAATTATCTGATGGGAGATGAGGGAATAGGAGTGCATGCCGTTCAAGCATTGAGCAAGGTAGATTTGCCTGAGAATGTAGATATTATGGATGGAGGAACCGGAAGTTTTGACTTGATGCCAATTTTGGCTCAATATCCTTTGGTTATTTTTATCGATGCCACGATGGATTTTCGTCCTCCCGGAACCATAGATGTAATATATCCGAAATTTGCTGCAGAATTTCCAACGGTTCTGAGTGCACATGATGTCGGATTGAAAGATATGATTGATGCATTGGAGTTCAAGGGAGAACTTCCCAAGATTATCCTGTTAACGGTTTCCATCAAAGAAATGATTCCGATGAGTATCGATTTGACCGATGAAGTGCAGGAAAGCGTTGCTCGTGTGGTCAAAAAAATTCAAGATATTTTAAGTAAGATTAAAATCATCAAGGATGCTGATGAATAAATCAAATGGATAACTAATTCTTGAAACGTCCCGTTTTTCGGGACGTTTTTTTTATTCACCGATTTGCGTTTAATACACAAAAACAGACTCGGAATGTTTTTAAAACTTTCAAGGTCTATCTGAATAATAGTTGTATTTTTGTTTGTAAATTTACCATGTATTTGTCATTATTCTTTGTAGAACCCGAGAAATAGATTATGCCCACCTATCACATACACATCAAAGGAATTGTTCAAGGAGTGGGTTTTAGACCTTTTGTATATAAGTATGCACAAAAACTAGATTTAAAAGGTTGGGTTAATAATACAACCGATGGTGTACATATCCGAATCAATGCCGATAAAAAAAACGCAAATGATTTTCTGCGTATAATGTTGGATCACCTGCCTCCTTTGGCAGTTGTTACAGATTGGTCGATTGATGAAGTGAACTTTGTTGAATATGACGATTTTCAAATTATTCACAGCAAAAGTGAAGTAAAACCAAATCTTCTGTTAACACCTGATGTTGCGATGTGTAAAGACTGTCGGGCAGAACTGCATGACAAACAAAATAGACGTTATCAATATCCGTTTATCACGTGCACCAATTGTGGGCCGAGATATTCAATTATTAAAAAGCTGCCCTATGACCGTCCAACAACAAGCATGGCAAAATTTGAGATGTGTGATGTTTGTTTTTATGAATATAACAACCCGTTGGAAAGACGTCATTTTTCTCAAACCAATTCTTGTGCAGACTGTCCTGTTGAAATGCAATTATTCGAGAACGGAAAATTAACAGAGCATTTTAATGATTTAGACCATATCATCTCCCGGTGGAAACAAGGAAAAATTATTGCAATAAAAGGAATAGGAGGTTATCTGCTCACCTGTGATGCCACTAATGCAAAAGCCATTCAAATTTTGAGACAGAGAAAATACCGACCGACAAAACCATTTGCCTTGATGTATCCGAATCTTAAAAGCATCGCTCAAGATGCAGTCTTGGGTGAAGATGAAATCAAAGAGCTCGAAAGCATTCAAGCTCCAATTGTTTTATTAGAAGCAAAAGAAAAACAAGAATCAGATATTGCCATTGATGAAATTAACCATGGATTGTCTCGTATTGGGATTATGTTGCCTTATACGCCTTTATATGATTTGCTGTTATCAAAATTCAATAAACCTATTGTGGCTACCAGCGGCAATATTACAAACTCGACTATTATTTATGAAGATGAACAAGCCCGAATCGAGCTTCTGAGAATTGCCGATTTAATTTTGATGAATAACCGTGAAATTATTATTCCGCAAGATGATGCTGTGGTGCAATTTTCCGGAAAATATCGTCAAAAAATCATATTAAGACGTTCTCGCGGAAAAGCACCGATTTATATCAATCCGGATTTGCAAGTGTCCAATAAAAGTATTTTAGCCACAGGCTCAATGCTTAAGAGTGTTTTTGGAATGCTTGACAAACAAAATATCTATATCAGTCAATATTTGGGCAATACGGAAAGCCATGAAGCTCAGTTGAATTATGAAAAAACTTTCAAACATCTGGTGTCTGTTCTTCAACCCGATATAGATTTGGTCGTAACAGACAAACATCCCGACTATTTTTCCACGAGATTCGGAAAAGAATACTCGGAAAACAATAAGATTGATTTAATAAATATACAACATCACAAAGCTCATTTCTACAGTGTTTTGGGTGAAAACAATTTGTTGTCATCAGATGCAAAAATTTTAGGTGTGGTCTGGGACGGAACCGGTTTGGGAGATGACGGCAATATCTGGGGAGGTGAGTTTTTTGTTTACGACGGAAAACAAATGGAAAGAGTAGCACACTTAGATGAATTTGATTTCATTTTGTCGGATAAAATGGTCAAGGAACCGCGCATTTCTGCTTTAGCAATAGCCCATAATATTTTAGGAACGGAAAAATATCTAAAACCAAAATTTTCATCCGTAGAATGGCAGGTATATCATAAATTATTAGAAAAACCCAAATTAAAAAGTACTAGTATGGGGAGACTATTCGATGCGGTTTCTTCGTTGCTGTTTAATAATGATTTTCACAATTTTGAAGCCGAAGCATCGATGAGATTGGAACAAAAGGCAACCGGATATATGACAAATAATTCGGTGAAATTATCAGATTCTTATCTGTCTGACGAATCATCCGAGAATTTTGTGCATGACATCATATCGGGAATTATCAGTGATATGGACAACAATCTTAACAAAGCCTTGATTGCCGCAAAATTTCATATTAGTTTGGTTCACTATTTGATTCGAGTGGCGCGTAAATTAGGGTTTAGACATATTGCGTTTAGTGGAGGAGTCTTTCAAAATACTTTATTAATAGATATGATTATAGAACATATGAAAGATGAATATTTTTTGTATTTTCATAAAGAATTTTCACCTAATGATGAAGGAATTCCTTTTGGACAATTAATTTATGGGTTAAGCATTGATAAATAGATAGTTATGAAAATAAGAAACGCTTTTTTGAAGGTAAATTTATACTTTGTTCTAACCTATTTGTGAAGATAATATAAAATATGAAACATCTGACTGAATATCGCGATCCGGAATTGGCAAAAAAAATATTGAAAGAGATTGAAAAAACAGCCAAAAAACACTGGAACATCATGGAGATCTGTGGTGGTCAAACACACAGTTTGGTCAAAAACGGAATATTGACGGTTTTGCCGACAAATATACAAATGCTTCATGGTCCGGGTTGTCCGGTTTGTGTAACGCCTTTGAACTTGATTGATAAAGCCATTTATTTGGCGGAGAAAGAAAATGTAATTCTTTGTAGTTTCGGAGATATGTTGCGTGTGCCGGGATCAGAAAAAAGCTTATTGGAAGCCAAAGCAAACGGAGCGGATATCAGAGTTTTGTATTCACCTTTGGAGGCGGTGCAAATCGCTCAACAAAATCCGGAAAAAGAAGTGGTATTCTTTGCTGTAGGTTTTGAAACAACAGCACCGGCAAATGCGCTTTCAATCATGCATGCTCACAAACTGGAACTAAAAAATTATTCCATTCTTAATTCGCATGTTTTGGTTCCGCCTGCCATCAAGGCTCTTATGGAAGATCCTAATGCAAAAATAGATGCATTTTTGGCAGCAGGGCATGTTTGTTCTATCATGGGATATTGGCAATATCACGAATTGTCTAAAAAATATAAAATCCCGATAGTTATAACAGGATTTGAACCTTTGGATTTGCTCAAAGGCATTTTGGCGGCAGTCAAGCAATTGGAGAGCGGAAAATATCAGGTGGAAAATCAGTACACAAGAATTGTCAAAGAAGAAGGAAATGTAGAAGCTCAGAAGATTATCAGGCAGGTATATGAAGACGGAAGCCAAATGTGGCGTGGTATAGGAAGCATTCCTGAAAGTGGTTGGCATTTAAAAAAAGAGTATAAAAAATATGATGCCGACAAAAAATTTTTAATCAAAATAGCGCTTGTAGAAGAAAATAAAGACTGTATTGCCGGAGATGTGATGAAAGGAATTAAAAAACCATATCAGTGTCCGCATTTTGGCAAAACATGTACGCCTCAGAATCCTCTGGGAGCGCCTATGGTAAGTTCTGAGGGAGCTTGTGCAGCTTATTATAATTTTAGGAATATGTTTTCTACTGTGGAGTAAAGTAGTGAAAACTTAGTAACAAATATAGAACACTGAATATCGCCCCGATAATTATAGGGACATCAAAAATTAGAATTATGAATAAAAGTCTTTTTAAACTGCAGTGTCCTGCACCAAAATTTGATTTTGATATTATCACTTTGGCGCATGGAAGCGGAGGAATATTGACCAATAAATTATTGGAAACCGGTGTTTTTGATTTACTGAAAAATGACGAGTTGGACAAGCACCACGATGGTGCTTTCTTGAATTTTAACGGAGAAGTGGCTTTTTCAACAGATAGTTTTGTGGTATCGCCCATTGTTTTTCCCGGAGGAGATATAGGCGAGCTGGCTGTGAACGGAACAGTGAATGATGTGGCCATGTGTGGTGCTATACCGCAATATCTTTCGTTGAGTTTTATCATTGAAGAAGGATTGCCTATCAGTGATTTTTGGGATATTTTGGTTTCTATCAAATATGCCGCTGAAAAATCGAATATAAAAATTGTGACAGGAGACACCAAAGTGGTGGATAAAGGAAAAGGTGATAAAATATTTATCAACACTACCGGAATTGGCAAAATACATCCCAAGGCGAATATCGATATCAATAACATAAAAATTGGCGATAAAATTATTATTAGTGACGATGTCGCTACACACGGAATAGCAATCTTATCGGTCAGAGAAGGACTTTCTTTTGAAACCGATATTGAAAGTGATACACGAAACTTGAATCATCTGACCAAAATGTTGTTGGATGAATTTGGAACGGATATTCATCTGTTCAGAGATCCCACTCGCGGTGGAGTTGCGGCAACATTGAATGAAATTGCAACAGAGATGCACAAAGGTATTGTGCTGAAAAATCAAGATATTCCGGTGGCGCAGCAAGTGAAAGCAGCTTGTGAAATATTGGGATTGGACCCGTTGTATTCTGCCAATGAAGGCATTTTTATGGCATTTGTCAATGAAAAAGTGGCAGACAAAGTTGTTGCACTTTTACGTCAAAACGAAGACAGTAGACATGCTGCCATCATCGGAGAAGTTCTTGGAGAACATGAAGGGAAAGTGTTGATAACCAATCCGATGGGAGGAAAGAGAGTTGTTCATATGCCTATTGGAGAACAATTGCCCAGAATTTGTTAACGAATCGATATTGTTTCAAGAAAATCCTGAGATTTTCAAATATCCGAGATAATGAAAGCATTTCAAAATAACATAAATAAACGACAGAAATGAAAATTCCCTTGCTCATAGGTTTGTTTGCCGCTTTGGCACACGTATTATCCGGACCGGATCATTTGGCTGCAGTGACACCTTTGGTGCTGGAAAATAAAAAAAAACATTATAAAATAGGTTTATTTTGGGGCATAGGGCATGTGTTTGGAATGCTCCTGATAGGCATGTTTTTGTATTTTCTGAAAGACTTTGTTCCCGTTGATAAGATTTCGGCATATAGCGAAAAATTTGTGGGTATCATTTTGATAGGCATAGGTTTATGGGCACTTTATAGAATCAAGAATCCTAAACATAAACACATACATCCGCATTTGCATAAAAGAAACGGCGAAGACTATTTGCATATTCATCAGCATCAACATCAAACGGATATTCATACTCATACA
This sequence comes from uncultured Flavobacteriaceae bacterium, assembly GCA_964489245.1. Taxonomy (GTDB): domain Bacteria; phylum Bacteroidota; class Bacteroidia; order Flavobacteriales; family Flavobacteriaceae; genus CAZAXU01. Next base: position 3,924 of record CAZAXU010000038.1, on the reverse strand, counting down.
CATCAAAACTCGCCCCGCCAAAATATAACAACGGCATTTTTGATTGGAATTATTCATGGTTTTGCAGGCGTTTCACATTTCATTTTGATGTTGCCGGTTTTAGGCTATTCAAGTAGTTATGAATCTATTGAATATATGCTTGGATTTGCCATGGGAACCGTGTTTGCAATGACAATATATGCCTTGGTTATAGGAAGATTTCACAGAAAACAAGATAAGCCGATTAAAATCTATTTGGATATCAGATTTTGGAGCGGCATTTTGGCAATTCTTATTGGCGTATACTGGCTATTTGTGAATTAGAATTTTGCCTAAAGAAATCTTTGGTTTTATTCAGCTGATTTTGATTCATTTTCAGCGTATAGGCTTCTGTGTTGATATAGAACCTAATGGATAGTTGATTGGTTTTTAGTATTTTGTTTTGAAGACTTTCCGGTATAATATATTGCACTTTTGTTTTTTGAAACTCTCGGTCATAGCTGTCTGTGGTATGAGTGATAATTTCTTTTTCCTTATCATTTTTATCCTTTTCTTTAATGATTTTGGTTTCTTGTGAGCTGTCTTTATGATGGTAAGATGTATTTTTGATTTTATCAAAATTGACTTTAACGATATCATCATCCGTTTTGATAAAAAATTCATTAGAAACTTCGGCATCTAAATTCAAGTAGGGAAATGTGAGATATAAAGATGTTGTGTTTTGTTGCTCTCCTTTTATTTTTCTCCACAACAAGTTGGTGGGAATTTTGTTGCGTTTTGACAATGATTTGGCTTCTTTTTGAAATGCGAGATAAATTTTTTCTTCTTTTTTATAATCGTCATATTCGTGGTGAATCTTGTTATAGTATGAATCACAAGACAATAATAAAATGGGGAGAAGTAGAAAAATGATAGTTTTTTTCATGATGTGAAATTTAGAAAAATGCTAGAAGAATACCACAAAAATTATACCGCTATATGATACTTTGTCGGGTATAAATTGATATAAAAAAAAACAGAGTGCTCACAAAAGCACTCTGTTTGGTCTTAAGTTTTAGGATGGTGATTATATTTTGAGCATTCTCAAAGCTTTTTTATACTGTGATGTAGAAAGCTCTATAAAATAAATTCCTTTAGAAAGATTGAGTTCTTTCAAGTTGAGTTTTTCGACATTTTTTCCTTGATTTCTTTTTTGGTATTTGATAGGTGTTTTGACCAATCTGCCGCTTTCGTCATAAATATTGATACTGATGCTTTCTGTTTTTAGCAATTTATATTTAACGAATACATCGTTAAATGAAGGAACGGGATAGATTTTTGCATCTGTAATTTTTATTTTTTCTTCAGGAACAGATAAGAGATCGTTCTGGCTGAGAATAGCAGTCATAAGGCTCTGATTGCCATTGTGTAAGCGCCCCCATACGGGTCTGACTATGCCATTATGAACACTCAGATTGTTGTAGTCTCCAAAAAATGTTCCCGAATTGGGAATAAAAGGAGATTCCGAGATTTTTCGGTTGATAAAAGTTTGTCCGCCATCAGTAGAGACAGCCATATAAACATCTGTGTTGTTATCGTTATAATTTCTTCTGTCATAGAAAACAAAATAGAGATAGCCGGTGGTTTGGTCAATATCCATCCATGTGAGGAATTGATGTTTGTTGGAATTGTCATTATTCACTTTGATAGGGGCAGACCAAGTGTTGCCTCCATCAGCAGATTTTGCCAACCAAATATCCGTATTATCGGTTCCATTTCTTTGGTCGCTCCAATTCACATAAATATTTCCTCGATGCGGTCCGTTGCTCAAGTCACATTTGGTGATGGGCAAACCATCACATCTGTTGATTCCGGGAATGGTATAAGCCCATCCGCCGCTGCCTTGCATATTATCGATAACAATATCGTGTTGCAACCAAGTTTGCCCGTGGTCTGTAGATTTGTCAAAAACCAAGCCTGCGGGTCCTACCCAAGCAACATAAACTTCTCCATTGGGACCAACGGCAGGAACGGCACCTTCTACAGTATCGTCATCATCTACACAATTTCCTGAAGTTTCATTGATTTGGACGGGATTGCTCCATGTGTTTCCGCCATCGGTTGATTTGGAAAAAAGAATATTGGAAAACTTGGTGGGATTCGGCGTTCCGTATTGATCAAATTGTGTCCAAGTGACATAAACAATGTTATTTTGATTGTCGATGACCGACCACTGTTTGTCTTGTTTTTCCGTAGAATTCAGTCCTGTATAAGAATCAACTGCATCAAAACTGTTTCCGTTGTTGGTAGATTTTTGACAAACAATTCGGTCAATCCAACTTCCGTTGTTTGGATTGGAAAGATGGAAAAAATACAGATTTCCATTCATATCGGCATCAAGACAAGGATCGCAACAATAGCCGAAATTCGATGTGATCATTTTCTGTGTCCAAGTGAGTCCTCCGTCATTGCTGACAAAATATCTTCTGGAATTTTCTCCTACAACAATGTTTTGAGTGTTGTTGGGGTTTATAATGATACTGGGTTCATTCGGGTGTTGTATGTTGGTAATTACAACATTTTGTTGTGCATGGAAAAACATTGTAAATGAAAGTGATAATAGGGATAAAAACTTTTTCATATATCTTGAATTTTATAAGTGATCTTTTTATTCTAAATCTCTCCACGACATTTTTTTTGCAACGGTTCCTTTTTTCAAAAGAATAATACCGGGATTGCTTCTAATCATAGTTTTGAGCGTGGTTTCATCAGTCAAATATAGGGGAAAATCAAAAGCAGATTCCATGTTTTTATCAATTTGACTAAATAGTCCGATAACTTTAACATTTTTTTGTTTTGCATCAGAAACAAACAGTTTGACTTTTGCAATAGCATCACTATTGATTTTACTTGGATTAGAGGAGATAATCAAATAGATTTTATTCGTTTTGAGAACTTGTGTTGTAATATCTCCTTCATCATCATTTTCTATGCTAAAGTCATGAATTGGAGGTGTATATCCTTCGGAAATTTGAATGGTCTTTCTGCTGATGAATTCGGCTCCGGGAATATCCCAAGGTGCTTGGTCTGTTGTATATTCTTTTGTTTCTCCATTGATTTTATAGTACCAAATTTCTTTAAATTTGCTTTGCGGGGCATCTTTAGGAATACGCATGCCTTTCGTAATATTTTTTCCAATGGCATAGGGTCTGAAATCGATTAAGGGTAAATGCAGAATGCTGTAAATGCTCAATAAAAGTGCGGCCAAACCAAAGCCATGTGCCAATGCGGTTCTTATTTTTTTTCCGGAGATAACGGGTTTTATATTGGCTTGATATTTTTTCAAAACAAGCACAAGAATGATAAGTACTACGTTTTTATAGAAAGTTTCCCAAGGCGATAGTTTTATGGCGTCACCAAAGCAGCCACAGTCTGTTACTTTATTGAAATAGGCAGAATACCAAGTTAGAAAGAGAAAGAACAACGTCAGAACAAGCAAAAGATTCACGGTTATTTTCGGTCTGTAGCCAAGCAACAGCCAAATGCCAAGAACAAATTCCATCAAAATAAGTAATATGGAGATTTCTAATGCATAGGCATTGAGAAAACCCAGATTAAGTACATCTTCACTGAAATATTCCAACATTTTTATCTTGGTTCCAATCGGGTCAACCAGTTTTACAAACCCTGAAAAAATAAAGGTAAGCCCTACACTGATTCGGATGAGATTTACTAAATATTTCATAGACCTTATGTTTGTTACAAATGTATAAAAATGCTTTTGATTGTGCTATGATTATTTGGCTTTATCTTCTTTATGAATATTAAATTGACGAGGCATATTGTGTATTATATGAGAAGGACACTGAGTGAATTTCATGACGGCAGGAATGAAATTTGTATCGAAGTGTCCGGTGCGCGATTCTATCTCGTATTCACTTTTCAAAGTTTGGTCAAGTTTTGTTT
>CAZAXU010000037.1:0-19591 GCA_964489245.1 uncultured Flavobacteriaceae bacterium | reverse complement strand
AACATATTGATAAATTCTGCCAAGAAAAAATAGGCAAATCCCATTCCTGAATATTCCGAGTGAAAACCGGCGCCTAATTCTGCTTCTCCTTCCGGTAAATCAAAAGGAACGCGGTTGCTTTCTGCCGTTCCGGCAATCACAAAGATAACAAAAGCAATGATGGCAGGAATATGTCCTTTGGCAATAAACCACCAATCTCGTTGTGCATCGATGATTTCACTCATCTGAAGCGATCCTGCCATTAATACAATGGTCAAAACCGCTAATCCTGCAGACAATTCATAACTGATCATTTGCAAACCGCTGCGCATTCCTCCCAACAATGAATATTTGTTATTACTACCCCAACCGCCAAACAAAATACCTAAAACTCCTACGGAAGAAACCGCTGAGATAAAAAACACTCCTATATTGATGTCATAGGCTTGTATGCCATTGGCAAACGGAATAACGGACAATGAAATTAAAGCTGCCGGAATAACCAAATAATAAGCTGTGTGATATAACAATTTATCTTTTTTTTCGGTGCCTGTAATTTCTTTTGCCACCAATTTCAATGCATCGGCAATGGTTTGCAACAAACCCCAAGGTCCTACTCTGTTGGGACCTAAACGCAATTGAAAAAAAGCAGCTATTCTTCGTTCCGCATAGACCAAATATAGTCCTGCCACAGCAAAAAATGCCAGATAGACCGCTGCAATAATCACATAGCCTCCAATTTGACCTGCCCACCCCCACTTATCTGAAAGATAGGTGATAAAATCGGCAAAATAGTTTATTGTATTTATCAGTATCATAATTTACTTACTTCTAATTTCTAAATTCTTATCTGTCAATATCCGGAATTACAAAATCCATTGTAGCCGAAATGGCTATTAAATCTCCTAACAGGTTATTCTTACCCAACTCGATTAAAGTATTCAAATTTGAAAATCCGGGTGAACGAAACTTGAGTCTATATGGATTTTTCTTTCCATCGCTTACGATATATACACCAAAATCGCCTCGAGCGGTTTCAACACGTTGCAAAAATTCTCCTTTTGGCAACTTGATCAAAGCTTTTGTTTTTGCTTGAATGCCGTCATCCGGAATATTATCTATCAGTTGTTCAATAATTTTCAGAGACTCATACATTTCTTTCATCCGCACATTGTATCTTGCCAAATTATCACCTTCGGTATATAGTATTTCTTTAAAATCTACTTTGTCTAATGCGCTATATGGGCTAATCTTTCTTACATCACTGGCAATTCCGGAACCTCTGGCCACGGGGCCGGTTGCGCCAAGGGCTATTGCATCTTCAGGTGATAAAACACCTACATTTTTCATACGTTTGATAAATATGATATTGCCGGTTAATAATTCATCATATTTGGGCAATACGTTTCTCAGGTGCGGAATAAATTCTTTGACACGTTTTATAAAATCCGGATGCAAGTCAAACATCACTCCTCCGGGCGTGCTGTAGTTCATCGTTAGACGGGCTCCGGTTGTATCTTCCATAATATCATTGATCATTTCACGATCTCGGAAAGCATACATGAAGGTTGTCAAAGCACCGACATCCATTCCCATCACGCCCCACCACAATAGGTGCGAGGCAATTCTAGTCAATTCTCCCATAATGGTACGAATCACTTTAACACGTTCGGGCACTTCAATTTCAAGTGCTTGTTCAATGGCCAAAGCAACCGCTTCATTGTTTATATGAGCCGATAGATAGTCCAGTCTGTCTGTCAGATGTATGATTTGTTTATATCCTTCATATTCGCATTGTTTTTCAATGGAACGATGAATAAATCCTAAATCGGGTTCTATATTTTTGACAACTTCTCCATCCATGGTCAAAATCAGTCGCAAAACCCCGTGTGCTGCGGGATGTTGCGGTCCCATATTGATGAAATACTCTTGTGACTTCAGGTCTATTGTTTGTAAATTTTCTTGACTCATAGCTTAGCGAATAATCATTTTTGTTTCATCCATCCAATCCTTACGCATAGGATAGCCTTCCCAATCATCAGGAAGTAATAAACGTTTCATAACAGAATGTCCTTTAAAATTAATTCCGAAAAGGTCAAAGATTTCTCTTTCGTGCAAGTGTGCTGCTTTCCAAATATCTTCTATTGTTTCTACTTCGGCGTGTTCTCTATTCGGGAGCATCACTTTTATGACAATCATTTCACGGGTTTCTGTATTTTCAAGATGACAAGTAATGCCTAAATCATCACCCCAATCCATTCCGGTCATTGAAAACAAATAGTCAAAACCCTCCTCACGTAAAGCGCTCATCACATTATAGTAATCTTTCTGAGGAACATTAATCACCGGAAACTGAACACTTTCTGTTTCAATTGTCAGTTCGGGAAATCGGGTTTGTATTTTATTTAAATCTTTCATTATTTTAGATTTTAGATTTTAGATTCAGTAATTTTTTTATTCTACTAAGCTAAAATCCGGTTTACCGTTTATTTAGTCTCTTATTTATAGTTTTTAATGAACTCGTAAGAATCTTTAATTCATCAATTTCATCCTTTCAATGGCATCTGCCGAGATTCACGCTTTTATTATTTCCCCTCATCAAACCCAAGGATTGGATTTTTACGGGTTTTCATTCCTTCGGTTTTTATTTTCTTTTGTAACAGGAGCATTCCGTCCAGCAATGCTTCCGGGCGCGGCGGACATCCCGGCACATATACATCAACCGGAATTACGTGATCCGCACCTTTCACCACCGAATAGGTATTGTAATAGAACGGTCCTCCTGAAATGGCACAAGCTCCCATTGCTATCACATATTTGGGTTCTGCCATCTGATCGTATAAACGACGTAGCACAGGTGCCATTTTTATGGTGATGGTTCCGGCAATGATAATCACATCTGCCTGACGAGGGCTGGGACGCGCCACTTCAAAACCAAAACGTGACCAATCATGTCTGGCGGCTCCGGTTTGCATCATCTCAATCGCGCAACAACTGGTGCCAAAATATAGGGGCCAAAGCGAATTGGAACGTCCCCAATTAATCACGTCATCTATTTTACTGATGATAATATTTCCTCCGTTTCCTGCGGGAATAATTTGCCCGGGAAAATCATTTACGATTTGATTGTGTGAATAGGGTTGCTGAGGAGAATCTCCTATCCAATTTTTTTTGTGATCTAAACCCATTTTAAAGCTCGTTTTTTCAGTGCATAAACCAATCCTAATCCTAGAATTGCCAAGAAGATAATGATATCAATCAGGGCAACTCCTCCCATTTTTTTAAAAACAACAGACCAAGGCACCAAAAAGATAATCTCCACATCAAAAATCAAGAAAATTAATGCAAAAAGATAATAACCGATTTTGAAACGCACCCAAGTCGGACCAATAGTCTTCACCCCACATTCATAGGGTTCTCTTTTGGCAGGATTGTCTGATTTATGCGAAATTAGATTTGACAAATTATTGGCTATCAGTATTAAAGCTACTCCTGCCAATAAAAAAACTAATATTGCTACTGTTCCCATATACTTTCGTTCTAATAATTCACAAATTTACGGTCTTATTATGTCTTAACTATGATTTATATCATAAAAAATCTACAATTTTAAACAAAAAAAGATAAGCTAAAATATGAATAAGGTTCTAATTTTTCGAGCTGTTTTTTATTAAGTTCTCAACGATTTATTAACAAAACGAAAATGTGTACAAATCTCAAGTATTTATTCAGAATGGATTTAAAAATCTCTTGTAATTTAAAGAAAAAACTCCACCGGTCAAAGGTGAATTTTATTTTAAGCCCGCCCTGCGTAAAAGCGCATCTGTTTTCGGTTCATGTCCTCTGAATTCTTTATATATTTTCATTGGGTGTTTTGTGCCTCCCAAAGACAGCAACCGCCTGAATTTTTTTGCTATTTCTTTATTGAAAATACCCTTTTCTTTAAAGTATGAAAAAGCATCGGCATCGAGCACTTCCGCCCATTTATAGGAATAATATCCGGCGGCGTAGCCTCCCGAAAAAATATGACTGAAAGCCACGCTCATATTATTTTCATTATGAACGGGGAGCAATTTTGTTTTTTCAAAAGATTGTTGCTCAAAATCTCCCACATTATTAATCTTTTCCGGTTGCTCGTGATGGTGCCAGTTCATATCTAAAAATCCGAAGCTCAACTGACGTGTTGTGGCATAAGCTTCCATAAATTGTTTTGATTTTTTAATTTTTTCAATCAATTCTTTCGGAATGCTTTCTTTTGTTTCAAAATGTTTTGCAAATAGGTCTAGGGCTTCTTTTTCATAAGCCCAATTTTCCATGATTTGAGAAGGCAGCTCTACGAAATCCCAATAGACACTTGTTCCGGACAGACTCGGATAGGTGGTGTTTGCCAGCATGCCATGCAAAGCATGTCCGAATTCATGAAATAATGTGGTCACCTCATTGAAACTCAGCAGACTCGGTTTGCTGCTTGTGGGCTTTGTGAAATTGCACACGATTGATATATGCGGGCGTGAATTTTTTCCGTCTTTTTTCCATTGTGATTTATAGGATGTCATCCATGCGCCTTGACGTTTTCCCGCACGCGGAAAAAAGTCGGTATAGAAAATGGCAATCTCATTGTCATCTTCATCGGTCACCTTATAGGTTTGCACATCTCGATGATATGTATCGATATTATGTATTCGCTCAAAATGCAGTCCATAGAGTTCGTGGGCTACATCAAATGCACCGGCTACTACATTTTCCAACCTAAAATAGGGTTTGAGTGCTTCTTCATCTAAATCTAATTCTTGTTTTTTAAGTTTTTCGATATAGAAAGGCACATCCCATTTTTCCAACTGCTCTATACCATCTCTTTGTGCCAAAGATTTTAGTCTGTTAAATTCTTTCTTTGCTGCGGGATAGGCATATTGATAAATCTCATCTAAAAAATTCAAAACTGTTTCAGGGGTTTTTGCCATGCGTTCTTCCAAAACAAATTCGGCATGAGTTTTATAGCCCAGCAGTTTTGCTCTCTGCTTGCGCAGCTCGACAATTTTTAAAACATTATCACTGTTGTTAAAGTTATTATTTTTATAGGCTCTGGAGCCATATGCCAGTGCCATTCTTTTTCTCAGTATCCTATTTTCAGCATACTTCATAAACGGCACATAAGACGGATAGTGCAGATTGAAAATCCAACCGTTCTTTTTTTGGCTTTTTGCCAATTCTGATGCCGCCTGAACAAGATTCTCCGGCAATCCTGCCAAATCTTTCTTATCTGTGAGATGCAACTGAAAAGCATTGGTTTCTTCTAATATATTTTTGCTGAAATTCAACTTTAACACCGTCAGTTTTTGATCTATTTCTCGCAGTTTTTCTTTATCATCTTTACTGAGATTTGCTCCATTTCTCGTAAAACTCTTATATGTTTTTTCCAGTAACATTTTTTGCTCATCATTCAGCTCAAAATTCGATTGATTTTCAAAAATATTTTTTACTTTTTCAAAGAGTTTTTCATTGAGTTTTATATCATTTCCAAACTCGGTCAACATTGGCATGATTTCATCGGCTGCAGTCTGAATTTTCTTGTTGGTTTCCGCAGTATTCAAATTGGATAAAATGCTTGTAACCCTATCCAATTGCATGCTTGAAAATTCCAAAGCTTCTACGATATTCTGAAAAGTCGGAGTTTCTATGTTACTCGTGATTTTATCAATCTCTTTCCTTGCCTTTTCCATGTGTTTTTCAACCGCAGATTTGAAATGTTCAGGATTAATTTTTTGGAAAGGAGCCGTTTGAAAAGGCGTTGGAAAAACATCTGATAATAAAGGGTTTTTTTTATTCATTTTTATGAGTTTAAGACAAGAAAAGTAATAATGGAAAATCAATTGATTTTCCGTTACAAAAGTAATAATATTTTATTTGAAATATTTATTCTGTTTCCTGACTTTTCAAATAGTTTTGAATCACATCGCTTATATTTTCTCCTGCCACTCTTTGAAAAGGAATCTTGCCGTCGATCAAATCTTGTCTCATATATTTTCCTACGGCACGAACCAAAAGCATATCTATGTCTTTCAATGTTTCGACCACTTCGTCATGGCTGTGATGCCCGTGTTCATGGTGATGTTCATGATGGCGTCGCCCATGCCCGTGTCCATCTCCTCTGCCATGTCTTCCTTCATGAGGTTGATGTTCATCGTCGTCATGGTGATGATGCGCATGTTTATTCTCTCTATACTCAATTCGATTTATTTGATTATTGTCAATATGATAAATTGCGAATTCAGAAGCCCTACCTGTTCTTTTTGCTATGGTTTTCCTGTTGTTTGTTGCTACAGCTATTTTCATGTGTTTATGTTTTTATATTTTATTGCAAATCAGTTTATTAATGTCTTATATGCCTCTTCTTTATAATTCCACAAATTTATCCGGAATAATTATAAAATCTCGTAATCAAAGTTACAAACGACATGTGTCTTAAAAAAGTCGTTTATAAATGAAATTGAAGTGTTTGTAAATTTGTTACTACACTTTATACTTTTTTTTCAAACCACTTTTAAAACACTTGTATCTTTGTGTTGCTTTTAGGTTTTAAAATATAAAAAATCATGAAAAATATTGTTTTTTTATCCGGTTTGTTGATGCTGTTTATCTCTTTTTCCTCATGCGGAAAAAAGAAAGAAAAAACAGACCCGCCGGAAACTGCTTCAAATTCAGAATTATTGACCGCCCACGATTGGAAAGGTGTTGAAGTGATCCGGTTTGTTAATGGAAATGAAACAACTCATACATCCATTACAAACTGCAAATTTGTTTTCAACACGGATAATCATTATAAAAAATATGATAACGGAACAGTGAAACAAGACGGCACATGGGAGCTTTTTGATCATACATCAATAATCATGCTTAGATTAAGATATTATTCTTCTTCGGTGAACCATAATGTTTTAGACGATTTGACCATCTCCGAACTGTCAGGAAGCAAATTGGAGTTTTCCATGCCGGTAATCGACGGATCAAATGATATACTTAGAGACGACTACTTTTATCAGAAATAATTTTCTCATCAGCAATTTTGTAAATCATCAGTTTTTTGTTATTTCACCCGAGCCATTGAAATGCCGTCTCTAACCGGAAGAATAATCACCTCAATGCTCGGGTGATTTTTTAATATCTCGTTGTATGTCTGAATGGCTCGGGTTTCTTTGTCTTTCTCATTTTCATTCAACACTTTTCCGTACCAAAGCACATTGTCAGACAAAATTAGTCCTCCCTTTTTCATTTTAGGAAAGATTATATCAAAATATTTCGGATAGTTTTTTTTATCGGCATCGATAAAAACCAAATCAAACTCTTTGTTTATCCGAGGAACGATTTCCATTGCATCGCCTAAGTATTGCTTAATTTGTTCGCCATATCCGGAGACTTTAAAATATTTATTTTGTATGGCTTGGTGTTCGTCATTTTTGTCAATGGTATGAATAGTTCCTCCCACTGCAAGTCCTTCTGCCAAGCACAAAGTAGCATAGCCCGTGAAAGTGCCTATTTCCAAAATTTGTTCAGGTTGTTTGAGTTTTGAAATCATACTCAACAAACGTCCTTGATAATTGCCGCTAATCATTTGCGGAAAAACCGCTTTTTGAAAAGTTTCCTTTTCCAATTTACGCAACAAATCCGATTGTTGCGCAGAAAATTGTTCTATATATTCTTGTATTTGCTCAGATGTAAACATAAAAAAAAGCCTCAAAATAAATTTGAGGCAATTTATTAATTTTATATGAATCTATTATCCTTCGACCAATTTGCTAATCTTTTCTCTTTCTTCTTTTGCCAATTCCTCGTCAACCAAAATTCTACCACTGTGTTCATCGACAATGATTCTATTTCTCATTCTTATTTCCATCTGACGTTGCGGTGGAATGGTGAAATAAGAACCTCCGGATGCCCCTCTTTCAATGGAAACAACGGCCAAACCGTTTTTAAAATTTTTTCTCAATCGATCATAGGCATTCAATAATCTTTCCTCTATATCTTTTCTGATTTTATCACCTCTTTTTTGCAACAAGGTTTCCTCTTTCTCTGTTTCTTGCATCAAAACAGCCAATTCTTCTCTTTTGTGTGCAAGATTTTCTTCTCTATCTTTAATCAAAGCATCAATGCCCATTTGATCTTTTTCTCCTTCTTCCTCTGCTTTCACTCCATCAATCATTCCTGTTAATTTTTCAATCTCAAACTTGGCTTCTTTGATTTTCTTTTCTGCCAATTGGATTTCCAACTCCTTATATTCGATTTCTTTAGCTAAGGCTTCGAATTCTCTGTTATTCCTCACATCTTTTTGTTGCTCGGTATATCTTTCAATCAGTTTGTTGGAATCCTCGATTGATATCTCTCTTTTTTTAATCTCTTCTTCCGCTTCACTTATTTTTTCCAGAATTTTTTCTTTTCGAGTTTGCAGTCCTGCAATTTCATCTTCCATATCTTCAATTTCTAACGGAAGCTCTCCTCTGGTACTTTTGATTTGATCAATTCTTGAATCGATTAATTGCAAATCATATATTAATCTTAGTTTCTCTTCTACTGTAAGTTCTGTTGTTTTGCTCATTTCTTATAAGTAATTGATAGGATTTGTTTTGGTTGCCGATAAAGCAACTGCAAAATTACTAAATTTTTTTGTAAGAAAATCAAATAAAAACGATTTTGTGAACTGTTCGCTTTCAAAATGACCGACATCTGCAATTATCATCTGATTTTCACCTTGATAGAACTCGTGATATTTCACATCTGCCGTAATATAAATATCTGCACCCGCACGTCTTGCTTTTTCAATGGCAAAAGCCCCGGTCCCTCCCAATACGGCTATTTTTTTAATAGGCTTTCCTATGAGCTTTGAATGACGGATACACCCCAAGTTCAAATCTTTTTTAAGTTGCTTTAAAAATTTCAACTCTTCCACGGGCTCAGGCAAACTGCCTATGATGCCCAAACCTATCTCTTGGTTATCATTTAAAATCTCAAAAATTTCATATGCCACTTCTTCATACGGATGCGCATCAAATAATGCGTCCAATATTTCAGATTGTAAGTGCTTTTGAAAAATCACACTAATGCGCTCTTCGGATTCTCGATGGTGCTTGCCAACTCTTCCGATATAAGGATTTGCTCCTTCAGTCGGTTTGTAGCTCCCTGTTCCTTGCATGTTAAAACTACAAGCTTCATATTTGCCAATTTTTCCGGCTCCCGCATCAAAAAGACTATGTCGCAACTTTTCTGCATCTGCAATCGGAACATAAGTGACCAATTGTCTTAAAGTTTTTTGTTGTGGCAATAAAACTCGTCGGTTTTGCAAGCCTAATTTCTTTGCCAAAATGCCACTCACACCAAAATATTGGTTGTCCAGAGCTGTATGTATGGCATAAATGGCAATATTGTTTTTAATGGCTTTCATCACCACACGTTCTACATAGTTTTTCCCATTAAGTTTTTTCAGTCCTTTAAAAATAATCGGATGGAAACTCACAATCAGATTAGCGTTTTTCTCAATGGCTTCATCAATCACATTTTCCAAAACATCATGAGCAATAAGCACTCCTTTTGCCTCATCATCTGAATTGCCCACCAACAAACCGACATTATCAAAATCTTCGGCATATGCAAGCGGTGCAATTTTTTCTATTTCTTGTATGACTTGTTTGATTTTCATTTCTTAAAATTTTTGACTGTTAGCAAATATACAATTAAACCGCCAAATAGTCACAGGATTAAACAATAATTACTACCTTTGCCATATGGGAAAAATTTTGGGCATCGACTATGGAAAAAAACGCACCGGAATTGCAGAAACGGATGATTTACAGATTGTTGCAAGCGGACTGACTACAGTCAGTACAGGTGAACTATTTGATTTTTTAGGAAAATATCTAAGCAAAAATAATGTGGAAAAAATTGTTGTCGGGGAGAGTTTAGATTTGGAAGGTAATCCAAATCCAATCGAAAAAAACATCAAGAAGTTTATTGAGGATTTTCACAAACAATATCCCGATATTGAAATGGTCCGGGAAGATGAGAGATATACATCAAAGATGGCTTTTGAATCCATGATTCAAGGCGGATTAAAAAGAAAAAAAAGACGCAATAAAGCCTTGATTGATCAAGTGAGTGCGGCATTGATTTTGCAGTCATATCTTTATAAATAAAAACAAACAACAAGAAAATGATATTACCTATAATGGCTTATGGAGAGCCCGTTTTGAGAAAAATTGCAAAAGACATTGACAAGAATTATCCGAATCTGGATAAATTGATTGAGGATATGTTTGAAACCATGTATGCCACAAACGGGGTTGGACTGGCAGCACCACAGATTAACAAATCTATCCGATTGATTGTTCTTGACCCTACACCCTTTGCAGAATTAGACGGACTTTCCGATGAAGAAAAAAAGAACATGCCGGGCAAAAAAGTTTTAATCAATGCCAGAATGCTTGACGAATTCGGAGACGAGTGGGCTTTTACGGAAGGTTGTTTAAGCATTCCGAATATCAATGAAGACGTCAGAAGACATGACACGATTGAGATTGAATATTATGACGAAAATTTCAAAAAACACACCGAAGAAATCAGTGGTATTTTGGCACGTGTGATTCAACATGAATATGATCATTTAGAAGGCATTATGTTCACTGACCATCTCAGCCCAATCAAAAAAAGATTGCTTAAAAGAAAATTAGAAAATATCAGCAAAGGAAAAATTGATGTGGACTATCGGATGAAATTTCCAAAGAAAAAATAGGCATGAAACATATATTTTTTTTGTTATTCTTAAGCATCATCTCGTGCAAACAAACGCACCAAAAAAATATTACGAACAAACACGCAAACAAGTATGCCACTCACTTTCAGATAGATGATCACTCCGGATACAAAATCTTGCGGGTTATCAATGCCTGGCAAGGCGGTGAAAGCTTTCAGTATGTCTTGCGAAGAAAAAATGAAAAGATTCCGGACTCTCTCTCCAACTATCCCGTTATTGACATTCCAATCCAAAACATTGTGGTTACCTCAACGACGCATTTGCCTGCACTGGAAATGCTTGGTGAAGTTGATAAACTCATTGCTTTTCCCAATACCAAATATATCTCATCAGAAATTTTTCGTAAAAGAATAGACGAAAAAAAGATTAAAGAAATCGGGAATGGTATGCAAGTCAACATCGAGCAGATACTTTTGCTAAAACCCGAACTTCTTATGGTTTTTTCTACAGGAAATGATCAAAAATATTTTAATATTTTTCAAAAAAACAATATTCCCGTTTTGTTTAATGCCGATTGGACGGAAACAACTCCGCTAGGCAGAGCAGAGTGGATTAAAGTATTTGGCATTCTGTTTTCAAAAGAACAACAAGCCGATTCTATTTTTGATCGGATTGAACAAAAATATATTCATATTAAAAACAAGTTAACCCAACAAAAAGTTAAAGTGTTTCAGGGCGGGCATTTTGGTGACAAATGGTTTGTCCCCGGAGGAAAAAGTTATGCAGCCCGACTCATTTCCGATGCCGGAGGAAAATATCTTTGGCAAAAAGATTCCCATACGGGAAGTATCAATCTGAATTTTGAAAATGTATTACTCAAATTGCCACAAGCAGACGTATGGCTTAATCCGGGAATGACAGAAAGCATGTCAAAATTATCTAAAGAAATTCCACAGGTTAAAGGTTTTAAATCTTTTATCAAAAATCGGATTTTTACATATAATCTCAAAAAAGGAAAAACCGGCGGTGTGATTTATTTTGAACAATCTGCCGCTCATCCCGACCAAGTCTTGGAAGATTTATATCATATTTTCTATCCTTCAGACGATGCTTATCAATTTCATTTTTATTCTAAACTTGAATAATTATTTGATTTATCTTGACTAAAAAAATAATCAAAAACAAATACAAGTTCGTCCTTGACCTTCGGCGTTAAACCTCGGATTTACGATACTGTTATAAATAGATCCGAAAGAATAACTCAATCCAATACTGAAATAATAATTATATCCCGATTGCAATTGTTTTTGTGTCAGCAGTATTTCTTCCAAAGATAAGTTTCCTGCGGCAATATTGATTTGGTCATGGTTGATGGAATAATATCCGTTCATATTGAAATTCAAGCCTTTAACAATACGGATATTTGCACCTGCACCAAAACCAAAGGAATTCAAATGAATATCGTGTAAATAAGTTCTATAGTCAAAACTTGCATAGAGACTTCCCCATTTTTGTACAAGATTTCCATTGATAAAAAACTTGGCGCGCCACAATTGTTCTTTTGTTTTATTATAGACTGTTTTTTCGAAATATTTATTGTAGCGTGTGCCGAGTTTGGTCGTGAAAACCAAACTTCTTTTTGAAGACTCTTTATAAGGAAAAATGCTATATTCCAAACCACCAAAGAGTTCTCCCGACAATGAATAGTTACTGTATTTGGACCGGTCAAATCTGCTGAAAAAACCATATGACCAATGCTGATTGATGCTCAACACTTCAGAAATATCTGCACGATAGCTCTCTCTTTCCGATTTGATTTCTTTGTTGTTATACTTATATGTCTGTTGATTTAAATAATATCTGAATTTAAAGAAAAATTTATACTTTTCCTTGACTTGTTTTGCCGTGACAAATCCGTTGATACTGGAGTTTTTGCTATTGCTGTCTCCATTAAACCAACCATTTGCTCCTATTTTAAAAATCCAGTTGTTCCACGGATCAATTTCTGTCTTTTTGACTTGATCTTTATTAATCCGTACAGACAGGCGCTCTGACAAACCGTTTTTCATCCAAAACCTGAACAAACCGATTTTAAGAAATTTGAGCATTTTTTCTCTAATCTGATCTTGTGTCATATCCTTATTTGTCGGAAAATCATATTTCTCTTGCACATCTTTGAAATTGTTCTGTCCCATAAAATTCAAATGAAAAGTTTCCCCTCCGCTTGCATTTGTTTCAGATGTGATTTGAATATGCACATCGGCAAAATTTCGATCTCTGACAAACTCCACTGCCGGCAGATTTTGTTTCATATAGGTTTCATGACAATTGGTTTGGCAGTCATAAAAAATTTTCAGCTTTTCTTGTCCGGTTTGAGCAAATAACTGTGTTGATAATAACAAAGAAAATAATACAATAAGTTTTTTCATGATAATATTTTTGGTTCAACCCAAGGATGAAAAACAAAATGAATTGTTACAGTTCTCCCTTAGGTTTCTTTTGATTCACAAGATAAAATAACTTTGAATAAAGTTTAGTATTTTTACCAAATCTTTAACTTTTAACCTAATGAGCCAAAGCAAAAAATTCAGCGTTTTATTTTTATTGTTCCTTGTTGCCGTCGTGCTAAATATAACTTTAGGTTCTGTGATTCTGCCAAAAAAAATATTGCTGGATTTATTAGATTTTAATTTAAATCAGGATTCTCCCTATCATCAAATTATTTTTGATTTCAGAATGCCAAAAATGTTTGCTGCCATACTGAGTGGAATCGGACTTGGGCTCAGCGGTTTATTTATGCAAAGCATCTTCAGGAATCCTATTGTCGGTCCCTATGTATTGGGTTTGAGTTCCGGCGCAGGATTGGGAGTTGCCTTGCTGATTTTAGGCGGATCTCTTATTGGAATTAACTTATATTCAGGAGTGTCTGTGGTCTTAGCCGCCGCATTAGGAAGCACACTCACATTACTTCTGCTTATCAGTTTCTACTATAAGCTGAAAAACACTGTCGGTTTGCTGATTGTAGGATTGATGATTGGCATTTTTTCCGGTGCCGTAATCAATATTTTGAGTTATTTCACTCAAGCGCAAAAACTGCAAAAATATGTCTTCTGGTCTATGGGAAACCTAGGCAATTTAAGTTGGAACAATATTTTGCTGCTCACAATCATCATCATTATTTCAGTTGGTATTATTCTTTTTAAAATCAAACCCGTCAATGCATTGTTACTCGGCGAAAATTATGCTCGAACCATGGGTGTCAATATCAGAAAAACCAATCTGACCGTCATTATCATCACCGGAATTCTCACCGGAAGTATTACGGCATTTGTCGGACCGATAGCCTTTATAGGTTTGGCTGTTCCGCATTTGGCTCGATTGATATTTAAAACACAACTTTTGCAATATCTTGTTCCCGCCGGCATGCTTATCGGAAGCGTTCTTATGCTGTTTTGTGATATGCTTGCCCAACTTCCCGGAAGCATTCTCACACTTCCCATCAACAGCCTAACGGCATTACTCGGCGCCCCTCTACTGATTTATATGATTATTAAGAATAAAACATAACTGTAAAACAATGTCACGGATCTTTATTCAATCGGTCTATATTTATTTTTTGTAACAAAACGAATCATCTGTCGTTTTCTCTATAAATCAAATGCACAACTCATGCAAAAAATTCTAAAAGTCAATCAACTGACCAAAAATTTTGGAAATCTCATAGCCGTTAATCATTTGGATTTTGAAATGGAAAAAGGAAAAGTCTATGGTTTGCTCGGACCGAACGGCAGTGGCAAATCAACCACACTCGGCATGATTCTCAATGTGGTGAACAAAACATCCGGGAGTTTTGAATGGTTTGAAGGAAAACTAACAACTCCTCAAGCGCTGAAAAAAATCGGCGCCATCATTGAGCGACCTAATTTTTACCCATATATGAATGCCCGACAAAATCTGGAGTTGGTTTGTAAAATCAAAGAAATTCCATATGACGGAATTCAAGAAAAGCTGGAAATCGTTGGACTTGCAGATCGTCAATATGATAAATTCAAAACCTATTCTCTCGGAATGAAACAAAGATTGGCAATTGCCTCGGCACTTCTCAACAATCCTGAAATGCTGATTCTGGACGAACCCACCAACGGTCTTGACCCGAAAGGGATTCATGAAATTCGGGAATTGATCAAAAGCATTGCCCAAGAAAACACCACCATATTGTTGGCTTCACACCTGTTGGATGAAGTGGAAAAAGTTTGTGACCATGTGATTATTTTGCAAAAAGGAAAGAAAATCTATGAAGGTAGTGTCAAAGAAATGTCTGCCAAAAACGATTGGTTTGAAATCAAAACAGACAATCTGTCAACCACCAAAGAGTTGCTTGAAAAACATCCAAAGGTCAGCGATGTAAAGGTTCAAAACGCAATGATTATTGCCTATATCTCCGAAGAAATATCAGGAAGCGAAATCAACCGATATCTTGCCGAACGAAAAATATATCTTGAACACATTGTCAAAAAAACTCCTAGTCTGGAAGAAGAATTTTTGAAAATCACCAACTAAACCACAAAATCATGAAACGATTACTCGCCATAGAATTCTACAAGGTCAAACATCACAGGTTGAGCAAAATACTTTTCATTGCTTACTTTTTTCTATTGAGTTCCATTGCTCTGATTGCCGCCATTAAAATCCGTATCGGAGAAGTAAAAATCGATTTGGCAGAACAAGGCATTTTCAATTTTCCTTATATCTGGCACTTCAACACCTATGTTGCCGATTTTTTTACTTTTTTCCTCGCCATCATCGTTGTATCTATGGTGACCAATGAATATGGTTTTCGCACCCTGAAACAAAACCTGATTGACGGCATGAGCAAAAAAGAATTTATTCTGTCTAAATTTGTCTTTTTAGTGGCATTATCTGCTCTGGCAACCCTTTTTGTATTTATCATTTCCATGATTCTCGGATTGATGTATTCAGACTATACCAGTGCCGGTGTGATTTTCTCGGATTTGGAATTTTTCTTGGCATTTTTCTTGAAAATCCTGGGCATTTTTAGTTTTATTTTGTTTTTGGGATTCTTGTTTAAGCGCTCTGCTTTTGCATTGGGTTTTTTCTTTATCTGGATGGCTGTTGAAGGCATTATCTATGGCTTGATGCGCTGGAAATTTTTTAATGAAAAAATTGCCGATAGCGTTATTGATTTTTTTCCGTACAACTCTATTCGCCACCTATTGCCCGAACCCGTAACTCGAATGAGTGCAGTCAAAGAAATCGGGAAAAAAGTGGGTGAAGATATAGATAAGTTCGAGGGGCTTCCCACACTTAACTTCATCATTGTTGCCGCATGGATTGCCATATTTATTTGGGGATCTTATAAATTGTTGCAAAGACGAGATCTGTAACATCAGTTCATGCCTTCTCAAATATGAATTAGTCCAAAAAAAAACAGAGATTATTGATGTTCCGGTCGCAATAAATCGTTAAGCGTTTTCACCGGACTGAAAGTGCTGCTCGGAACTTCTACAAAAACCGTATTCCAATCATCCATTGCGCCGTTCCAAAGTCCCGGACGTTCATAAACTTTTACTGCTTTTCCGGCATAAGATTTTTCACTGAGAAAAGCAGCTTCTTCATTGACAAATTTTTTCAAGTCAAAGCTGTTTCCTTCAAAATCTTTGATGCTCAGAACCAAATCGACCGGATTGAAATGTGTGGCTTGTTCAAAAATATTTTTTTGATCCGAACAATTCAAATCCATTTGAGATTTTTCAACAATCTGTAGTGATTTCAGTCCGTTTTTATCCTTTGCCCAAAATGGACCACCTCCCGGTTCTCCTGTATTTCTAACCATTCCGGCAACACGAATCGGACGATTGAGTTTATAGGCAAGATATTTTCTCTTTCCGCCATTGTTCAGCATATCAAAGCCTTCTATGAAATTGATATTCATTTCGTCTCCGGCAAAATTTTCAATTTCTTGCAAATCCTCACCAATGGGTTTGTCGTCTCTCAGCTTGGATAGATATTTTTGGTTTTTTTCTATCAAGTCCATTAATATTCCGCCCAGTATCTTCTTATATTCCAAAGTATTCGTTTTGTCTTTTTGCACATTATCTATGTTTTTCACAAAGACAATATCTGCGTTCAAATCTTGAATATTATCAATCAGAGAACCATGTCCGCCCGGACGAAAAACAGGTTTATCATTCTCATCTCTGAGCATTGTTTGAGTTTCCATATCAAGCATCACCGTATCGGTTTCAGGCTTTTGAAAAGAATAAGAAACCTCCACATCATATTTGTCGGACAACTCATCAACCAAAGCCTTAAAAGCCTGTTCGTGTCGGGGCGATATGCTAAAATGCAGTTTCGCTTTTCGGTTCTTTCCTTTGGCATAAGCTTCGACTTCAACCAAGTGTTCTTCCAAAGCTGTTTTAATTCCATCCGGATAGCGGTGAAACTTCAGTAAAGCTTTGGGTAATTTTTCATAACCCAGCCCATCATCGGAAAGAATATAGTGAACATATTTCCATACTTGTTCGTTCTCATCCAACTGAAAAAGTTCCGGTTCATTGGTTCTGACAACTTCCATCAAATCTGTGTAAAAAGGAAAACTCGAAAGCACATTGAAAAAATCATCCATTTCTTCTTCAAAGCTTGTCAAACGATGTTTCTTAACAAATCGTTCATAATAGTCTTTGCCCACCTGATAATTGTTATGAAAAAACACCATTTCCTTGAACATTCTTGTAGCTGCCCCTGATGCCGGAACAAATTTCTCTATATTGTATGCATCCTTGGCATTATTGAACTTTTGAAGATATTTCAGTTTGTCTGCATCAGACAAAAGCACAATCCCTTTATCCGGTGTTGCTGCAGCAACCACTTCTGTTGCCGCCAAACCTTTTTCTAAAATAGACATTTGTCTTTCAACTTCTTTGGGGGTCAAACCATACGCACTAATATATTCCGCATCTCTCTCAGAAATTTTCATATGTTTATTTATTTTATTTAATTGTAAATCAATTTATTATGCTTTATTGTCGTGTTTTGTCATGATTTTATAAAAAATCACGCCAAAACAAAATGTCTTTTTTTATTATCTTTCTCCGAATTGTTTCGCTCAACTTAACTTTATAAACTTTGAACTTTATGAACTTTAAACTTTATGAACTTTAAACTTTATGAACTTTATAAACTTTAAACTCCACGAACTCACAGTCATTCGGCTTTTCATATATCTATGTCTTTATATTTTGTTCTCATTCAATTTAGTCTCATTGTTTTAAAATACAAAGATAAACATTCACAATGAGAAATATCAAGCATTATTTTTTAAGATTTCTTTAAGAAAAAATTATATATTTTTGTGCAATATCACAAGCAAGGTGGTAGTTTAATGACAAACAACTAAAATAAGACATAAAATGAAAGCAAAAAAACTATTCCTATCTGTGATGCTCATACTTATCACTTTAAATCTCTTCGGACAAATTCAAAATACAAAAACACCCGGCAACATTCCTGAATATGCTCCATATGTCGATGTCAGCTTATGGCCGTCTTTTGACATTAGCAATATCAGCACAACAGGCATTTGCATTTATACGTTGGCATTTGTGGTTGATGATGAACATACTGCAGGACTGAATCCGCGTTGGGGCGGATATACTCCTTATGATACAAGTTGGTATCAATCAAAAATTGCTTCCCTGAGAAACAGCGGAGGAAAAATTATTGTTTCTTTTGGCGGCGCCAACGGGCGTCCGCTTGCTTATGTAGCTCAAAACGACAATGAACTGCAACTCGCCTACAAACAAATGATAGACGACTACAGTCTGAACAGTATTGACTTTGATATTGAAGGGATGTTTGTGGCACATCACGAATCTATTGACAGACGATCCAGAGTAATGAAGTTGTTACAAAACGAATATCCACAGCTGAAAATATCTTTGACCTTGCCTGTAATGCCTTTCGGACTGACCAACGACGGACTCTATGTTGTGAATAGTGCTGTCAGTAATAATGTCAATCTTTCTGTTGTCAATCTTATGGCAATGGACTATGGCGGTGCAGGAGACATGGGCAATAATGCCATATCTGCCATGAACCATGTGTTCTCTCAATTAAAAAATATTTTCAATAATGCCGGAACTCCAAAACCGGATGCTGAAATCTGGAAAATGATTGGGGTGACTCCTATGATAGGAAAAAACGATGTCCCTCAAGAGTTTTTCTATCTTGACGATGCTGTTGACGTAAGAAATTTTGCCTTTCAAAAAAATATCGGGAGAATTTCAATTTGGTCGGCAAACAGAGACCATCAATGCGATAATGCCAACGATCCTTTATATGCATGTAGTCATATTGCTCAAAACGATTTTGAGTTTAGTCGTATTTTCCAACAAGATGGCAGCATCAGCTATTGTGACACAGCAAGTATAAACGAAAATTCTTGGGGAAACAATATTGAAATCTACCCAAATCCCGCAAAAGATTTTATCTCCGTTTCAGGAAATATTTCTTTTGACATGGAAATCATCGGAATTGACGGGAAACTGCTGAAAAAAATTCGTGTTACGGAAAAAAATCGAAAGGTCAATATTTCAGACCTGAAAATCGGCACATATCTGCTCAAACTGACAAACGGTCCTCAAAGTGTTATAAAAAAAATTGTTATTCAGCGGTGATATATCTTGCTGAGGATTTCGGACAATCAAGTATAATCATTTCGGCATGGCAAATCGGCCCATAAAAACTTATTGGGTCAGTTTGTTTTATATGCCTGAATCATATTCAAAACAAAATAATTATGAATTCCTTTCTCCCGAAGTGTCGGGATTGTATCTTTGAAATATTGAACACAGT
>CAZAXU010000036.1:0-21757 GCA_964489245.1 uncultured Flavobacteriaceae bacterium | reverse complement strand
CAACCGTATAAGGATCATCAACAGCTGTTGGTGGCACATTAGGTGGCAATGCATCCGGACAAGAAGCGCCATCATTACGATTTGTCGCCTGACTGTTTACAAATAAAGAAGCTGCCGGATTGGCAGTGGTATAATTTTCAACTTTATAAACACCACCTCCATTATTAGAAAGGTATAGCGAGCCACTAACGTCTGTATAGGCCGCTCCATAGTGTCCATTAGGCAATCCTGTTACTGTTCTCCGCGTAATGGCGTTTGTACCCAAATCCCATTGATATAAATTTTGATTATGTGCACCCCAAAAAGAATTAGTGCTGGCAATATAGACAATGTCAGCTATATTTCCCGGATTAGGTCCGGTAAATGTAACAACTTCGTAGGTATTGGTATCTACGTTTATTTTGACAAGATTTCTACCTACACGTACATATAAATTTCCGTTTCTATCCATATCTCCGGCATTCGTGCCGGATGAAAACGAATTGCCTGTTCCAATTTCAGTAGGAGCCCCCATATCATAGGCAACTCCGGAAGCATCTACAACCAACAAGTGGTGACTGCTTGCCCCTTCAGTACCTATACCATAAATGAGGTTATGACGCACATCCCAACCTATTGCGTTATAGCGACTTGCAGATGTTCCTATCGAGGTATAAGTGCCTGTAGTCATATCCAATATATTCATATCTCTATTGATAACCTGATAGAAATTGGTTGCACAGGAAAAGGTATTACATGCCACATGATTATTAGGGTCTGTTACTGCAACCGTAGTGGCTTGTCCACCATTGGCAACCGTAGGTACACCATTAGCATCTACACCTCCGTTTAAATGTCCACTACCATCTATATCTGCTGTGGTAAAAGTTCCGGCAGCTTCAATAGCATCAAAACAACCATCGCCATCTGAGTCCGTATCTAAATGATTGGGGATTCCATCGTTATCGGTATCATATCTATCATCTACCCCATCACCATTTGCATCTACAAATCCAGGCGCATCAGTATCCATATAGTCAGGAATCCCATCGCCATCTGTATCCGTATTAGGATTTAGTCCGTTAAAATATTCGCCTGTGTCGAGAATGCCATCATTATCATCGTCTAAATCGGTTGTATCCGGAATACCATCCCCATCCGTATCAGGCAATACTGTTACTGTCAAAGTAGTAGAACCAGATGTTGCCGGATGATTGGTTCCATCTAAAGTATAATCATCTTGAACAGTATAAGGAATCGTGGCTACTCCCGTAAATCCAGCAACAGGAACGAAGGTCACATTACCGCTTGCATCAACCGACCAAGTTCCGTCTCCGGTAGTTATTGTATTTTGAATTCCCGGAGTTGCGGGGTCTAAATCAACTGTTGATGCAACAATATTTCCATCAAAATCATTGTCATTATTTGTAACATTAAAAGTTACAGGATTGTTAACAATAGTTGTTGTCGTATCGGGATTTGCCACCGGCACAGAGTTGATTGCATTTAAGGTTACGGAAACATTCACGGATTCTAAATTCGCTGTTTGGTTTCCCATATTAGCACCGGGATATAATACAAAATTCATATTGGCTGCAGTAGCAGTAAATCTGAAACGGTCCGCTGCCCAAACATCGTGTGAAACAGGGGAAACGACAACTCTGGAATATCCCTGAACTTGATAATCAAAATGATCAATGTACCGAGGACTATAGGTTGGAGACGTAGTAGTCATATAATAAACTGTAATCTCATATTCTCTTCCTGCCACTAAATTTGTCATTGTAGTACCGACAGACTCTTCTGTTCCCAAAGAGCCAACATCACGTATCGTTATCCAAGTGGTGTGTCCATTCGGCGGTAAAGGTAAAGGTGCATTATTCCATGCATCACCACCACCGTATGTCCCCTGACCGCCAGTGTTATTAGCATCAGACATGTCAGGAGTTCCTCCCATATCCGACCACCCCGGAGGAGTGCAATCTCCACAAGTGGAAGTTCCCAAAGTGGCGGGAATGTTTTGCGAAAACATTACGCCAACCTGTAACATCATCCAAAAATATACCAAT
Source organism: uncultured Flavobacteriaceae bacterium (assembly GCA_964489245.1). Lineage (GTDB taxonomy): Bacteria > Bacteroidota > Bacteroidia > Flavobacteriales > Flavobacteriaceae > CAZAXU01. Next base: position 19,709 of record CAZAXU010000036.1, on the reverse strand, counting down.
CTCGTCAATAAGAAACGAACTTTGTGGTCCGGTATAATTTTGTTAATAATCGTGTAGTTGTTTTTCATAAATTAATATTTAAAGTTAGTTGTTTGTTTTTTTTCAATCTATATTTATTGTTTGAATACTATCATATCTTAGTCTATTTTCATATACACAAATCACAGCATACATAGCAACCGCATAGCATGTCATCGCTAAACACCATTGCCCGTGTCTCCACGGAACAGAATTCCATAAATTTTTAAGATTGTTTTATTTGAAAGTTGTTGTCTGATAAAATCCATATCCTAAAAACAGCCTTAAATATTTCACTTCATTTAATCTCTCTCCTACTTTTTTTATTGATGAAAACACGAAAAAGAAAAAAACCTTTTTGTCTTTTATTTATCTTGAAATATTTGGTTGTTTTAAAAAAATATTCTGATTTAATAGCGCAAAAGTATACAAAAAAATGAATTATGCAAAAAAACATGTGCTTTTTTTTAACATTCTTGTTAACATCAAAAAAAATAAAGTTGGTAAGGTTGCCCGAAAATTCTCGGCTACAAGCCTGTTTTTCTTTGTATCTTTTGTTGCTAAAAAACATTTTCAAAAAATATATTTATCTTCGCTCTAAATACTGTGAATGTTACAACAATCCATCAAATATCTTCCCGGAATAGGCAATAGACGTGCCGAATTGCTTCAAAAAGAGCTTAATATCAGTACTTATGAAGATTTATTAAATCATTTTCCTTTTAGATATGTGGATCGTTCAAAATTCTATAAAATCAACCAAATCACCAATAGTAATACAGATATTCAAATTATTGGAAAAATCACCGATCTCAATGAAGTAGGAACAGGAAGAAAAAAAAGATTAACGGCAAATTTTTCCGATGAAACCGGAAATCTTGAGCTGGTTTGGTTTAAAAACTATCAATGGATTCAGAAAAGTCTTCAAACAGGAGAAAACTATGTTGTTTATGGTAGACCCGGGCTATTTAATCGAAAATTTAATATTGCACACCCTGAAATTGAGACACTTGAAGAACGAAAGAAAAAAGGGTCAATCCCATTGCAACCGATATATCCGTCGACTGAAAACCTGACAAAGAAAGGCTTCAACAACCGTATTTGGCTCAAAGTGATGTCGGGGCTGTTCCAAGAAATCGGGCTTAATTTCAAGGAAACCCTTCCGAAAAAAGTCTTGGAAGACCTAAAATTAATGAATAAAAATCAGGCACTTTATAATATTCATTTTCCGCAAAGTTTAGCATTGCTGCAAAAAGCCCGGACCCGTCTGAAATTTGAAGAATTATTTTATTTACAACTGCAACTATTGCTTAAAAATTTCAATCGAAAAAAGAAGATCAAAGGGCATATCTTTGCACAAATAGGTAACTATTTCAATTCCTTCTACCAAAACCACCTTCCCTTTGAGTTAACCGATGCTCAAAAAAGAGTACTTAAAGAGATTCGGATAGACGTCAAAAGCGGCGCACAAATGAACAGATTGTTGCAAGGCGATGTGGGTAGCGGAAAAACCATTGTTGCTTTGATGAGTATGCTAATGGCTGTTGACAACGGATTTCAAGCCTCTATCATTGCTCCCACGGAGATTCTTGCTCAACAGCATTTTTACAGCATCAAAAATTTGGTTGAAAAACTCGATATAAGTATCAGGCTATTAACAGGAAACACCAAAACCAAAGAGCGAAAAGAAATTCATGAGATGCTTGAAAGCGGCACACTTCACATTCTTATCGGCACACATGCAGTCTTGGAAGATAAAGTCAAATTCAAAAATCTAGGCTTGGCAATTATAGACGAACAACATCGATTCGGGGTTGCACAAAGAAGTAAAATGTGGCAAAAAAATAAAATTCCTCCGCATATTTTGGTAATGACGGCAACACCCATTCCCAGAACGCTTGCGCTGACACATTATGGCGATTTGGATATTTCAATCATCGATGAATTGCCTCCGGGCAGAAAGCCTATAAAAACCATACATCGCTATGCTAAGGAACGTGCCAATATATACAACTTTATTCACAAGGAAATCAAAAAAGGACGCCAAGCATATGTTGTTTTTCCATTGATTGAAGAAAGTGAAATACTCGACTATAGAAATTTGGAAGAAGGCTATGAAATTATCAAAAATTATTTTAAAAATACGCCTGTTCAAATCGGTATGGTCCATGGAAAAATGAAACAAGAAGACAAGGATTCCGCTATGCGGGAGTTCAAACAAAACAAAACTCAAATCTTGGTATCCACCACAGTGATTGAAGTGGGTGTTGACGTGCCCAATGCCAGCCTGATGCTCATTGACAGTGCTGAGAGGTTCGGACTTTCTCAGTTGCATCAACTTCGCGGACGCGTTGGTCGAGGCGCCGAACAATCTTATTGTGTGCTTATTACAGACTATAAGCTTTCTCAAGATGCACGAATCAGAATGGAAACCATGACGGCAACCAACGACGGTTTTAAAATTGCAGAAGTAGATCTCAAACTCAGAGGACCCGGAAATATATTGGGTACACAACAAAGCGGAAGCATGCGTTTCAGACTGGCGGATATCATCAAAGATGCCGGTCTCTTGAGAACAGCAAGGCAATATGCTTATCAAGTCTTAAAAGACGATATTGAATTATTAAAACCTGATAATCAAATTGTTAAATATTTTTTACAAAAACAAATGAAAGAATCGGGATTCTGGAATTTAATAGGATAGGCATTATGATTAACTTTGATAACTGCCGAAATCATGAATGTTTCATATCGTCTAACACAGACAAAATAATACGAATCCCCGCATTCAGTTCTTCGTCGGAAATGGTCAAGGGAGGCGTGATTCTCACTGCTCTGCTTTCATAGAGCAACCAAAACAAAATCAGACCTTTGTCTAAACTTTTTAATATCAGTTCATTGGCTTGTTCCGGCGTTTCCATGATCAACGCAAGCATCAAACCGCGCCCTCTGATTTCTTTAATCTTAGGATGTTTCAGCGTCTCTCTTAAAATGTTTTCTTTGCGTATGGCTTCAGCTTGTAAATCGTGTTTTTCTACATACTCTATCGTGGCAAGTGCTGCCGATGCAATCACCGGATGCCCGCCAAAGGTTGTAATATGCCCCATTGCAGGTTCAGTCAAACTGTGCATAATCTCATATGAAGAAGTCAAGGCCCCGATAGGCATGCCTCCCCCCAAAGCTTTTCCTGTAATCACAATATCCGGAATAACATCATAGTGTTCAAACCCAAACATTTTTCCTGTTCGGGCAAATCCGGTTTGAATTTCATCTAAAATCAGTAAAGCGCCAACCTCTTCACAACGCTGTTTAACCGCCTTGAGATAGTTATTATTCGGTTCTATAAATCCCGCTCCGCCTTGTATGGTTTCCAAAATAACGGCAGCCGTTTTTTTTGTGATTTTTGCCAAATCCTCCGGTGCATTAAACGCCACAAAACGAACACCCGGAATCAAAGGCATAAACGGCATTTTTCGCTCCGAATAGTCCATCACGGACATGGCTCCTTGTGTGTTGCCGTGATATGATTTTTTTGCCGCAACAATTTGATGTCTTTTGGTGTAGTGCTTTGCCAATTTCAAAGCTGCTTCCGTGGCTTCTGTTCCTGAATTCACCAAATAAGTTGTTTCTAAGTTTTCAGGAAAAATTTGCGCTAACTTCTTATTCAGTTTCACCTGTGGTGCCTGTATAAATTCACCATAGACCATCACATGCATATACTTGTTCAACTGTTCATGCATAGCTTTAATAACAGTTTCAGGATGGTGTCCAATCACATTGGCAGAAACGCCGGCAACAAAATCCAAATATTTCTTTCCTTTTGTATCAAATATATAACTTCCCTCCGCATGAGCAATTTCGATGCCCATCGGATGGGTTGATGTTTGCGCTTGATATTTCAGAAAATCTTTTTTCAATTCTGTTGTTTTTTGAATTCGATAATTTCTTCTTGTTCGGTTTGAGTAGGTTGCTCTTTAGGTCTGTCTATAAATTCCAATTTTGTATTTTCTATCACATCTGCCTTGGTTTTAATCTGCCTGTCGCCGTGCCAAATAAACTCTTTGAATTTTTTGTCCTGCTCTTTTATTTTATTTGCCGGATATATTGTGCCATCCACCTTTTCATATAATCTCAATAAGTCTATTTCTCCATCTTTAAAAATCAAAAAAATTCTGCTTGATTTATTTTTTTCTATTCCGGTCAAACGCCCGTCTTCTTCTCTGATATAGTATATAACCTCCGTATTCCCATAGATATTGATATCATGCAATTTCTTATCTATAAATTTTCCTAAAAGTTTTCTTCCTTTAATTTGGTTATAGCCCAAACTGTCTTCTTGCGCAATGAAAACATCTTTGGGAATAATCAGCGAATCAATTTGATTGAGCGAATCGTTTTTAATCCATATTCTTTCTCCGGTCAGCTGGCTTTTTCCGTTCCACAATATTGGCGTTTTCATCAACTTCATGACTTTTTGTTCATCTTCTCTATACAGCGAGTCACATCTGCCTGAAAAATCATTTGAAAAAAAACGCACATTCGGATAGCCCCAAAGTTTTCTGTGCTTTTTTTTGCCGGCAGCAATGAAATAATCCGCTCTGGTATAGAGTGTGTCTTTTTCTGATATGGAAACCAACAACGGATGCTCACTGACTTTGATTGAATCCAATTCTTCCCAACGCTGGGCAAAATTGCTATAAATCCAAGTTTTATTGATGGAATCGTGCACCACCACACTCCCGCTTCCGGTGGCATAGTGTTTCTTTCTGTCATAATACAGACTATCTCCTTTTATCGTGGTATGTTTATGTTTGATATAAGCATTTTTGACAAACCACGAAATCTCCCGTTTGGAATCATGATGTCCTTTTTCTGCATAGATATAGCTGGTTTTGTTGTATATCTTCGTGGGACCGAAAAATTCAGAAACACCGGAATCCGTGTAATAATTCAGTTGGTAGGAATCAATTTGATAATCCGGATTTGTCAGGTGAACATTGTTGACAAATTTAAATTTTTTTTCATTTAGAAAATAATGCCCTATCTGACTCTTCAGCGTATTCACACTGTCTTGAATCACCCCTCCTGTGGTGTAGTAGGCTTCTTGACGTTTTCTGTCATAAGACAAAGTATCCGTTCTCAAAGTCATCTTGGGGTCTGAAAGCACGACATCGCCAAAGGCTTCTGCAAAACTGGTATTGCCGTCATACTTAACAAATTCTGCCTTCATATCTATAGTGTCTCCCTGCTTCATCGTCACATTTCCCAAAGCAATGGCAGAATTTTCTTTCATATCAATCAGCGCCTTATCACAAAAAAGCAATGCTTCATTATGTTGTAATTGCACATTTCCGGATAGAAGTTTTTTATCGGGATATTTTTCGTTTAAATCTGCGTGATCTGCATGAATAATATCGATATAATCAACATTTTTCTCTTCTTTTTGCGGTTCTTGAGACCATGCCAAAAATCGGATAAGCAAAAAAATCAGAACAAGACTACTTTTTATATATGACGGCATTATCTTTAAATTTCTTCAAATCGATTTTAGGTGTCCCGTAGATATAAGTTTCGCTATTTCCGGAGACTTCCAAAAAAACATCTTCATTTGCGTTTATTTTGGCATCTGCCTTATCATAAACCTTCGCATCCGCTACTTTAGAACCAAGTTTTGAACCGTTATATCTCGATTTGTTTTTGACATTGATTTTTGCTTTTTCCAAATTTCCTTTCATCAAGAAAGCTGCATGTTCATCCAGATTTACATCCATTTTCCTTCCAAAAATTTCTCCTCTAATTTCAGCGCTGCCACTTAAATTGATATTTGCAATTCCGCATTTAGCTTCTATGTCAAGCATCGTTTTTTCAGTTCCGTGAATGTCCAAAACATCTGTGTTTTTTAGTTTCAATTTCACTCTGGCTCTATCTGCAACTTCAATATTCAAAAGTTTGATGTTCAATTCGTCTTCTGAAAAAATACGTGCCTTATTAAAAGCCCTTATCGCCTTGAAACTTTCGGAAAAATAGACTGTGATATTCATTCTTTTATACCTGACAATTTCTTTTGACGAAGTGATTTTCAACATATCTCCTTCCACATCAAAGTGAATCACATCAAGCAAATTATCATCGGTTTCAATCTTCACTTTCGTAGCAGCGTCAGTGGCTTCTTGCAGTTCTACGTGAAAAGCGTCTCCCACTTCAACACTCGAAAATTCAGGCAATTTAAATGTTTTAATCAGAACTTCTTTATTTCCTTTGATTTTTTCTCTTTTTTGTGCCAATGCACTCAAGCTTATAAAGGCAATCAGCAATAAAATTATTTTTTTCATGTATTTATAGTTTAGTTGAAAGTTCAGAATTGAAAGTTCAAAGTTTTTCCTCTCTCCTTTAAACTCATACCCTCCTGTCTTCCTGCTTTTTTTAATCTGCTTATATTTGTTATTGTTTTTGTATTGAAATGTTCTCAAAAACCATACCTGACATATCGGTTTTCTATGAACCTAAACGTTCTTTTTTCCAATTATAGTCTTTTTGCAAAGTATATTTCACCCTATCGTGCAATCTGTTGGGGCGTCCTTGCCAAAATTCAATCTCTATGGGTTTCACGATATATCCGCCCCAGAACTTTGGTCGAGGCACTTCTTCTCCTTCAAATTTTCGTTCAAAAGTTTCAAAACGATTTTCCAAAAATTTTTTTGACACAATCACTTGGCTTTGCGGAGATGCCCATGCGCCTATCTTGCTGCCTCTCGGACGACTTTCAAAATAGCCGTCTGAAAGATTTTCGGCAATCTTTTCCGCTTTTCCTTTGATGATAATTTGTCTTTCCAATTTGGGCCAAAAAAAGGATAAGGAGACCCTGTTATCCGCCTGAATGGCTTTGCCCTTATCGCTATCATAATTCGTATAAAACACAAAACCTTCCCATGTAAATCTTTTTAGCAAAACCACGCGAAGCTTCGGAAATGCATCTAAACCTTTTGTTGCCAAGGTCATTGCATTCACCTCTATACAGTCTTCTTTCTTCTCTGCCTCATAAAACCAATCTCTAAAAAATTCCATCGGATTGTCGGGGGCGGTTTTTTCATCCAATTCTCCTTTTTCATACACACGACGATATTTGCCTAAATCTTTCTCCATTTTACTCATAAATATATCACAAATATAAAGCTAAATTTCAAATGTTTTCCCTTCCGTTGCAATCTCCACTTTTTTAAAAATTTCAGCTGCTTCAATCTTAAATTTACTTTCATCTTTATATCTGGATGAAAAATGCCCCAATACCAATTGTTTCACTTGGGCTTTCTTGGCAATTTTTGCTGCCTGCTTAGCAGTAGAATGCATGGTTCTTGCTGCTAAATCTGCATCTGTCTCTAAAAAGGTTGCTTCGTGATAAAGCAAGTCTACTCCTTTGATAATCGGCACGATTTCAGGAAAATATGAAGTATCTGAGCAATAGGCAAAACTTTTGGGTTTGGGCGGTGGCAATGTTAACTCTTGATTTGAAATCAGACTTCCGTCTTCTCTGATAAAATCTTTTCCTTTTTTCAGATTATAATATGCCCAAGTGCCTATTTCCGGATGCAGTTCAATCGCTTCCATATTCAACTTCCTCAAGGCTTCTTGCTCTTTGAACAAAAAACCGTTTGTATAAACTCTATGCTTCAGCGGAATATTGCTGACAACAAATTTGTCTGTCTCTAATATAACCTCAGATTGATTTGCACTCAACTCATGAAAACGGAGCGGATAATTGATATCTGTTTGTGTCAATCTGAATTGCAATTCGACAATTTCTTTTAACCCGACAGGCGCATGAATATAAACTTCTTTTTCTCTTCCCAAAAGTCGCAGCGTGGAAAGAAAACCCACCAAGCCATAGAAATGGTCTCCATGCAAATGCGAAATAAAAATATGTCTGATTTTATTAAATTTATGTCTATACTTTCGCAACTGAATTTGCATGCCTTCTCCTGCATCTATTAAGATGTTTTCATTTGCAATCTCCAGCACATGTGCAGACGGAAAAGTCGTGCTTCTCGGCGTTGCCGAATGACAACCTAATATATTCAACTTCATCAAGCTATTATTTAACCTCTCAAAGATACTGAATTTGTTTGATTTTTTTCAGATAATCCTATTTATCAAAGCTTAAAAAAAAATTTATAACAAATTTTTTTTAAGCTACTTCTCGTCCTGTTTATTATTTTTTTTTGGCAACTATGTCAGATTATCATAAAAAGTCAACTGAAAAAACTTAACTTTGTTGTTCAAACACCTTATCGGATGAATGAAAACCACAATATCAAGATCAAAAAAGCCACCGGAGAGATTGTAGATTTTTCAACCAAAAAACTAAGAAAATCTTTGGAACACAGTGGCGCAAACGATCAAACCATAGACAAAATTCTAGATTATATTTTTCAAAATATCTATGACGGAATCACCTCAAACGAAATCTATAAGATGGCGTATGAGCAACTGAAAAAAATCAGATCTATCTTTGCCTCAAAATATAAACTCAAGAAAGCTATTTACGAGTTGGGACCTTCGGGATTCCCTTTTGAACGATTGGTTGCCACAATCCTGAAAAAGAAAGGTTATAAAACAACAATTGGAGAAGTCATTGACGGCAAATGCGTGCAGCACGAAATAGACGTATTGGCAAAAATACATGATGCCTATTCAATGATTGAATGCAAATTTCATTCTGACGACAAGTATATCTGCAACATCAAAGTACCACTTTATATTCATTCTCGTTTTCACGATCTGAAAAAAAATTGGAAAAAAGATAAACCCTTAGAAGATGTTTGGATTGTCACCAATACTAGATTTTCAGAAGATGCCATTGACTATGCCAATTGCAACAACATCAAACTATTGAGTTGGAACTATCCGAAAGGAGACGGACTCAAACACAGAATCAACGAGCTGCATTTATATCCTTTGACCACACTCAGTTTATTATCAAAAGACGAAAAAAATCAACTGCTTGAACACGATGTGGTCTTATGTAGCGAATTGATCAAAGAACATTACTTATTGAACAAAATCGGCATTTCAAAAAACAGGAAATACAAAATCATTGGCGAGATTGAACAACTCTGTCATAAACAATTAAAAAAAGAACATGAAAAATAAAGTCAAAATAAAATTCTTAGGCGCAGCCGGAACAGTAACCGGTTCAAAATATCTCATTGAAACCAATCAAAAAACCCTTATGATTGATTGCGGCATGTTCCAAGGGCTGAAGGAACTCCGAGAAAGAAACTGGGAGCCGCTTCCAATTGACGCCACCAAAGTAGACTATGTCTTGCTCACCCACGGGCATTTGGATCATGTGGGCTATCTGCCCCGATTTGTCAAAGAAGGATTCTCAGGAGACATCATTGCCACCTCTCCTACGCTTGCCGTGGCAGAAATCGTTTTGAAAGACAGCGCAAAAATTCATGAAGAAGATGCTGAACGTGCCAAAAAAGAAGGCTATAGTAAACATGAAAATCCTGAACCCTTTTACACGCTGAAAGAAGCAGAAGAAACTCTGCAATATTTTAAATCTACAGATGAAGGAGAATGGATTTCTCTCACTGATGATATCAAAGCCCGTTTTATGTATAACGGACACATCATAGGCGCCACATTCATTGAACTGGAAATTTACGGAAAACGTTTTGTATTTTCCGGTGATATCGGACGATCGGATGATCTTCTGTTAGACCCCCCGAAAAAACCGGAAAAAGCAGACTATTTATTCATTGAGACTACCTATGGAAACCGTTTGCATCCTCAAGAAAAATTAGATAAATATTTTGAAGATGCCATCATAAACGTCATGCGAAACCGAGGCAATATCATTATTCCGAGTTTTGCTATTGAGCGACTTCAGGTTTTAATGTATTTGCTTTGGAAAATGCAAAAAGAAGATAAAATTCCGGATATATCAATCTATGTAGACAGCCCCATGGGAAATAATGTGATTCAAGTTTTTGAACATTTTCCACAATGGCATAACCTGCCGATGAATGAATTTCATCAGATGCTAAAGAAAATAAATATTGTCACTTCTTATAAAGAGACTTGGGAGACCATTGACACCAAAAAATGCAAAATTATCATTGCCGGAAGCGGCATGGTCACCGGCGGTCGCGTGCTCACCTATCTCAAACAACTGATTGACGAGCCCGAAACCACAGTGATTCTCGTAGGCTATCAGGCTGAGGGTACCCGCGGGCGACAAATGCTCGAAGGAGCCAAAGAAATTAAATTCTTTGGGAAATATTATCCTGTCAATGCCAAAATTGAAAGTATTCACAGTCTCTCGGCACACGCTGACCAAGCTGAACTTTTAGATTGGCTAAGCGAACTCAAATCCGAGCCTACCAATATTTTTCTGGTGCATGGAGAACCTACTGCTGCAGACACTTTTAGAGTAAAACTTCAAGATGTCTATCATTGGAAATCATATCGCCCGAAACTCTATGAAGAAATTGAAATTTATATTTGAAAAGAAAGATTGCTCGACTAAATCATAGAAAAAAAGATTTGATGCCGAAAATTGTTTTTCAATAAATATCTTTCACCTATTATTCAACTTCGGTCTTTTGACTTTATAATATATCTTTGCTTTTGGAGTTTTAATTTTAAAATCTTTTGAAACGGATACTGTTTTTTTTTCTATCGTTGAGTTTCATGCTGAGTTTTAGTCAGCTAGAAGGCTATATCAATCTGCGCACAAAAATATTAAGAGTAGACCGTCCTGTCATAAAAATTGACACTTTCAGCATTCAGCCTTTTTATTTTGAAGTTTTTGATGAGCACAATCAGCTTATTGACGAAGATAAATATCAGGTTAATTTTGAATATGCCACACTGCATTTTCTTTATCCGGATGCTTATAAAAATCAAATTATTAAAATCAAATATTTAGTCTATCCCGCGTTTCTAAGAAAATCATATCAGATTTATGACAAAAGCAGAATTTTAAATCTCCCTGACAAGAAAATTTCTTTTGACACTGAAAAACATCATTCTCCCAAGCCTCTTGGCGGACTCAAAACCAGTGGTAGTATTTCACGCGGATTCAGCGCAGGAAACAATCAAAGCGTGGTGATGCAATCTGAAATGGATTTACAAATCAATGGAAAACTCAGCGACAAAATCAATATTAAAGCCGTATTATCTGATTCCAACATGCCGCAAGCTTATGCGGGAATATCACAAAGCTATAAAGAATTTGACCGTATTTATATGCAGCTTATCGGACAAAATTGGCAAGCCACCGGCGGAGATATTTTGATGCAATCCAAATCTTCTTATTTCATGAAATTCCTAAGAAAAACACAGGGACTCGATATTGAAATAGGGAAAGACAGCAGTAGGATTCAGGTTTCAGGCGGTTATGTAGACGGGCAATTCGGCATCAACAAATTTCAGGGTGTGGAAGGCAATCAAGGTCCCTATATTTTGACGGGGAACCAAGGCGAACGCTATATTTTTATCATTGCCAACAGTGAAAAAGTATATATCAACGGAAAGTTGCTCAAGCGAGGTGAAACACATGATTATATTATACGCTATGAAACGGCAGAGCTGCTTTTCAACACCCGATTTCCCATCACACAAAATATGAGAATTACGGTGGAATTCAACTATTCCAACCAACACTATATGCGCTATTTGAATCATAACACCTATCACAATCAAGGGAAAAAACTGGATTTCTCCATCTATACCTATTTAGAATACGATGCCAAAAACAAAACCTTGCTCTATGAATTGGACAAACAACAAAGGCAGACTTTAAAAAATGCAGGAGATAATGCCGAAGAACTTTTTGTGTTGTCGGCAAAGCAAGTGCCATACAACGAAAATAAAATTTTATACCAAAAAATTTTTACGGGAAACAATTTTCATTTTAAATACACCCGTGAAAACCTGACCGAACTTTATGAAGTCCGCTTTTCTTATATCGGAAAAAACAAAGGAAGCTACGCTTTGAACCGCGTGATTGCCACCGGAAAGATTTTTGAATTTGTCGGTGAAAATATGGGAGACTATGAGCCTAAAATCAAGTTAAATGCTCCGCAGAGCAGGAATTATGTCGGTGCAGGGTTCAATTATCATCCCAACCGGAAAACACAAATTGACTTTGAGGGTTTGATAAACTATTCTGATTTGAATCTGTTTTCTACAAAAGACGAACAAGACAATCTGGGATTTGCAACACATTTGGATTTCAGGCAACAACTTTGGCAAAAGAAAAACAGACAACTGAATGCACATTTGCATCATGATTTTACACATCGGAATTTTATGGCACTTGATCCTTATCGGGATCCGGAATTTTCAAGACAATGGCAAATAGATTCCATTTTCGGCAGACAACACTTGCTTGATATAGGCTTGTCTTATAACGAAGAAAAAAACTTTGCCGAGTCAGGCATTCGCTATTTTGAGCTGAGAGACAGTGTCAAAGCCGGGCAAGAATATTTCAACACCAATTGGCAATATAAAAAGCTCAAAATTCTTTCTGAACATAGACTGACACAACAAGAATCCGGCAATAACAAGCAAATGAAAATTGCCTATTTTCATCAGAGTTTGCAATGGCGTCTCAAAAATTTTAACATCCAAACCAACGGACACTATGAAGAGAGAAACCAACAACTCAAACAAATCTCAGATACGCTGAATTATCGTTATAAATTCGGAGAAATCTTTATTGAAAAAAGAGATTCTTCTCACATCGGATTTAGATTGGGCTATAAGGCGGAACAAAATGACAGCATTCGTTGGAATCGTTTCTTTAGAGCTGAAAACACGCATAATATCTATGCCGAATTGAAACGGAAAAAGGAAAATTCCAAAATCGATCTGTATCTTAACTATCGGCATTCTAAATATTATTTTGATGCTGAAAAAAAAGACTATCTCAACATCAAATTCAGTTGGCAACAGTTTCTATATCATAAATTTTTAATGACCAATATTCAGATTGAAACTTTTAACGGAAACACCTTGCTGGATGAAATCACTTTTGTGGAAACTCCCGTTGGGCAAGGCACACACCAATGGATTGACTACAACAACAACGGCATCAAAGAAATCAACGAATTTGAAGTAGCAACCTATCAGGATCAAGCCAATTATATTCGTGTGATTCTGCCATCAAAAAACTATATGCCCACTGTGAATAATTCTTACGAATTCCAACTGATTATCAACCCTAAAGCCATTATCAACAAAGGACCGGCAAGCAAACTCTACAATATTTTTCAGTTCGGCACCAAACATCAAGCTACTCAAAAAAATGAATTTATTCCTTTGATTTGGCAACCTGAAAATCCACTGTCTCAAAACAATATCATTCAAAACGATTTGTTTTTTAATCGAACAAAAAGAAAATATTTTGTGCATTTCAGCTATCAGAATCTGGCACAAAAACAAATTCTGCTGGTGGGCAAACAAGCACATGAACTAGAAAGATTTCTGCTCGAAACCAAACACGCTTTTCTGCCCAACTTGATTTGGAAACAAAAATTTATATCCGCAAATAATCGTGTCAAGTCTGAAAACTATCAAAGTAAGAACTACCGACTTAGAACTCGAGAAATCAAACAAAAAATTGATTTTAAACAAGCCGAAAAAGCTGTTTTTAGTATTTTTTATCATTGGAAAGACAAAAGTAATTTATCAAGTGTAGAACGTCTGAAAATGCACAGATTAGGTCTGTCTTATCTCAATAAAGACACAAAAAATAATATTTTTCAAACTGAAATCAATTTTGTGCTCAATCGACTCAGCGGCAATCCCAATTCTCCGGTTTCTTTTCAAATGCTGGAAGCATTACGCAACGGAAAAAATTTGATTTTTATGGCGCTATATCGCAAAAAACTAACTTCTTATCTCGAAATGAATCTGGGCTATAACTTCCGACTGGCAGAAGACACCCCTGCCATCCATACGGGAAATATTCAGTTGAAGATGATATTTTAGTGAAAAGCAATTATAAAAATTTGTACTCTTTTGTCTGAATCAATATAATAAAGATATGCAGGAAATATTTATCTTATTTTCCTTATTTTTGTGGAGAATGTTTTGTATATTCATCGCATAAAATCTGAAATTTACAACCCCTGCACAACCCATCTAAAAATTATTGAATTCGGAAACTTGGCTAAACTGTGAGTACGCAAAAAAATCAATATTTTTTGAAATAAGATTAGAGAAAGATAGAACTACGATAGGTCGTCAACAACAAATCCGGTTGAAAAACCGAATCTATATTTAGCCTGAAATGATTATATTTGCAGAAAATACAAACATTGAGAGTAGAACATAACATATCACGCTTAAAATACCTGCTAAGTCTATACAAGATTCCAATGGGCGATTTGCTTGTTATGATAAACTCAAATTTAAAAAACAAAATCAAAAAAGAAGACATCTTCTCTAACACCATAGATTTAAGACATCTAAAAAGAATAGATAAAGTTTTCAATAAAGGACTTCCTTTTTATTTAGACCCGAAAAATATTATCAAATCAAAAGAAGCAAGTATCTTTTTTAGAAAAAAACAATTTAATTCCGAACTTAATATTGGTGCTAAAAAAATAGTTAACCATTTTGAAGAAATGAAACTTTCTCTTTCTGCTATTTCAAAATTAGCAGAAATTGATATTTCAAGAAAAATTCCTGTTTATTCTGTAAAAGATAATCCCAAAGAAGTTGCTAAAGAAATACGAAAAATATTGTATCCTGATTTTAATAGAAATCTTAAAACATTTTTAAAATCATTGATTTCAAAATTAGCGGATAACAACATACTCGTATTTGAATTTGTTGAAACGTGGAACAAAAAAGAAATCGCTAATATTGATGGCTTTTTTATCAATCCAAATGTAATTGTTATTAAACGCTACCAAAGAGCTTTTAGAAGAGAAATATTTACACTCATTCACGAATTAGGACATTTTCTAATCAATGAAGAAGAAATTGAAAAAATCAGCTTTAATTATTTAGCACAAGACAATTTAAGTAAAATAGAACGTTGGTGTAATGATTTTTCATATCATTTTTTGGCAGGAGAACACGGAGAAATGTTAGATAACATTGAACGAGCAACAGAAAAAAACGATTTTCATTTTAGTTTAATTGATGCTATTTCAAAAGAAACTCATTTAAGTCGTATTGCATTATTTACAAGGCTACTTTATCAAAAAAAGATATCCAAAAAAAATTACCATACAATAAAAGCAAGTTTTGATGAAGAATATAGATTAAAACAAGAAGAAGAAAAATTGAAAAAGGAAGTTGAAAAAGAAATGGGAATAAAACATCAAGGTCGTTCACCACAGCCTATCAAATCACCTCTTTTAATTTCAACTGTTCAAACAGCATTTTACGAGGGAATTCTCAATGAATATCAAGTCTGCAAGACTTTGAATATTAATCCAAAAAAATTAGACAAGTATCTCTTATGAAAGTAGTAATTGACACAAGTTCGTTGTTAGCTTTGGTTCGTTATTACTTACCATTTGACGATGGTAGCACTTTGTTTGATTTAATAAAAAATAAAATTGTTAATAAAGAAATAATCATAATTGATAAAGTTGTAGATGAAAGTAAGTTTGTTTCAAAAGGTATTATTTTAGATAAATTAGGATATTTAAAAGAAAAGAAAAATCGAGTTAGCACAACTGATATACTTCCGACAAAGAAATTTTACAATCAATTAGAAAATCAGTTTGTTTATAGAGCTGTAAAAAATAAACTTAATGAAGCTGAATACGAAAAAATGAAAGAAAATTTTCTTCAATCAGCAGATGCAAAACTTATATTGTATGCTTTGAAGTATAACAAAGAAATCGATATGTTCAAAGATAATAAAATTATAATTCTTACAGAAGAAACTTCAACAGAAAATGATAATAAATTCATAAAAAAAATACCCCAAATAGGTAAAATCTTAGAACTTGAAGTTATTACATTGCCAGAGTATTTTATTAAATTAGGATTGAAAATCAATTATTAGAGTCTACTTCTGACAACAATACCCTTGCACAATCTATAAAAATTCCCGAATTCGGAAACTTAGCTAAGCCATGAATGCATAAAAAAAATCAGTGTTTTTTGAAGTCAGATTAGAAAAAAACAAAACTACGTTTGGCAAGTCTATAAGTCTGAGCTAAATTTTACTTATTTTTGCAGCAAAGCTTCAAAATTTGAACAAAAACGAAATCTTATCAGCCTATCAGAACAGCCAACAATTAAAAATCCTTTTGGAATTGTTGCAAGAACAACATCAGATCAAACTGGATAAGCTTTCGCAGTCTGCTTTAAGTTTTGTTTTTTCCGGGCTATATCAAAAACTGGCACAACCGTTTTTACTCATTTTTGAAAACAAGGAAGAAGCCGCTTATTATTTCAATGATTTTGAAAAAATCTTAGGCGAAAAAAAAGTTTTGTTTTTTCCGGAATCTTATCGGCGTGCCTATCAAATTGAAGAAACAGACAATGCCAATGTTCTGCTTCGCTCCAAAGTGTTAAGCCATTTGCAATCAAGACAAAAACCACAGATGGTGATCAGCTATTCAGCTGCATTGTTTGAAAAAGTGGTTGTCAAGAAAGAATTAAATAACAACACGCTGAAAATCAAAGTCAATGACAAACTCTCTATTGACTTTCTCTATGATATTCTTTTTGAATATCAATTCGAGCAGGTTGATTTTGTCACTGAACCCGGAGAATTTTCCATCCGCGGAGGAATTCTGGATGTCTATTCTTATGGAAACGATGAACCTTATCGAATTGAATTGATGGGGAATCAAGTGGAAAGTATCAGAACCTTTGATATCGAAACACAAATTTCTGACGAAACACTTTCAAGAATTGATATTGTTCCCAACCTATCTGACAAAACCTTGATTCAGCAACGCCAAAGCTTTTTGGATTTCATAAAAAAAAATACTTTGATTTTTATCAAAAATACCGATAATATCAAGCATACACTCAATCTGCTTTTTGAAAAAGCATTGACACAGTTTGAAGATCTCTCTACGGAAATAAATCATGCCAAACCCGATGAATTATTTTGCAATGCCGAAAGTTTTCAGGAAAAAATAGCCCGTTTCAAAACGATTTATTATCATTCAAAACAGGCAATTCCCGAAATGATTTTCAGCATCAATCCACAACCTGCTTTTAATAAAAGTTTCGAGCTGCTTGTTCAAAACCTACAAGAAAATACAGCAGAAAACTATCAAAACTATATTTTCTGTACAACCGAAAAGCAAGCGGAAAGATTTCATGCCATCTTCAATGACATGGACTCAAACATCAGTTATCAAACGGTTGTTTTCCCGCTCTACCGGGGATTTATCGATGAACACTTGAAATTGGCATGTTATACCGACCATCAGATTTTTGAGAGATATCATCGTTTCAACATTAAAAAAAATGCGCATAAACGGCAATCTGTCACGCTCAAAGAACTCACCTCACTGAAAGAAGGTGATTATGTAACCCATATCGACCACGGTATCGGCATTTTTGACGGTTTGCAAAAAATTGAACGCAATGGAAAAATGCAAGAGGTGATTGCCATCAAATATAAAAATACGGACAGATTATTTGTCAGTATTCACAGTTTGCATAAAATTTCAAAATATAACGCCAAAGAGGGCATTAAACCAAAAATCAGCAAATTGGGTTCGGGAGCTTGGAAATTACTGAAGCAAAAAACAAAAAAACGCCTGAAAGAAGTCGCTTTTGACCTGATCAAACTCTATGCGGAAAGAAAAATGCAAAAAGGCTATCAGTATGCTTCAGACAGCTATTTACAGTATGAACTGGAAGCATCTTTTATGTATGAAGATACTCCTGACCAATATCAAGCCACACAAGATATCAAGCACGATATGGAAAGCAACAAAACCATGGACCGTTTGGTTTGTGGCGATGTTGGCTTTGGAAAGACCGAAGTGGCAATTCGCGCTGCCTTCAAAGCTGTTGACAACGGCAAGCAAGTGGCAGTTTTAGTGCCTACAACCATTTTAGCTTTTCAACATTTCAAAACTTTTACCGAAAGATTCAAAGAATTTCCCGTGGTGGTTGACTATCTCAACCGATTCCGAAGCGCCAAACAAAAAACTCAAATTCTTAAAGACTTGTCCGAGGGGAAAATTGATATTATCATCGGCACACATGCTTTGGTCAACGATAAAATCAAATATAAAAATCTCGGATTGATGATTATCGACGAGGAGCAAAAATTCGGTGTTTCCGTCAAAGAAAAACTAAAATTAATTCGAAAAAACATCGACACACTCACACTAACGGCAACTCCCATTCCCAGAACACTACAGTTTTCATTGATGAATGAAAGAGATCTGTCGGTTATCAACACGCCGCCGCCGAATCGATACCCTATAGAAACTCAAGTGGTTCGCTTCAGCGAAGAAGTTATCCGTGATGCCATCTCTTATGAAATTCAAAGAAAAGGACAAGTATTTTTTATCCATAATCGTATTGAAAATATCAAAGAAGTTGCCGGCATGATACAACGTTTGGTTCCTGATGCACGCATTGGTATCGGACACGGGAAAATGGAAGGTCGCAAACTCGAAAAAATTATGCTCGACTTTATCAACGGAGAGTTTGACGTTTTGGTGGCAACCACTATCATCGAAAATGGTTTGGATGTTCCCAATGCCAATACCATTTTCATCAACAATGCCAATAATTTCGGCTTATCTGACCTACACCAGATGCGCGGACGTGTGGGACGCTCCAACAAAAAAGCTTTCTGCTATTTTATCACACCCCCCTATTCCATGATGACAGACGAAGCCAGAAAACGTATCGAAGCATTGGAAACCTATACCAAACTCGGCAGTGGCTTTCAAATTGCCATGAAGGATTTGGAAATCCGTGGCGCAGGAGATTTGCTTGGCGCCGAACAAAGCGGATTTATCAACGATATTGGTTTTGAAACCTATCAAAAAATCTTGCAAGAAGCCATCAATGAGCTCAAAGAAAACGAATTTAAATCCTATTTTTCAAAGGCTGACAACGAACCTGATTTTAGGGTTGACACGCAAATAGATACTGATTTTGAAATTCTTTTTCCCGATGAATATATCAACGTAATCGGTGAACGTTTGAAATTGTATAATGAGCTTTCAACTATTGAAAATGAAAATGATTTGAATGCTTTTAAAATCCGATTAACAGACCGTTTTGGCAGTCTTCCTGCAGCAACAATAGATTTATTGAACAGCATCCGACTGAAATGGTTGGCACAAAAACTGGGTTTTGAAAAACTTATATTGAAACAAGAAAAAATGCTGGCATATTTTATCTCCAACCAACAATCCGCTTATTATCAAACCGAAATTTTCCAACATATTTTGCAAAGCGTGCAGCAAAACCCGAATTGCTGTCAATTCAAAGAAAAGAAAACCAAAGATATCAACAAGTTGATGTTGGTCTACGAAGACATTAAAACAATAGATGATGCGCTATTAAGTTTGAGAAAATTGTTTTGATTTCTCACCAATCTTTTTCTTGTTTTTTCTTTTTTGTGCTGATTGCTTTGGCTTTGATTTTCTTTTGTGTTTTCATCTCTTTATTTTTCAGACCAATCAACAACTGTTTGACTTGCTGCGGACTAAGCTTGCTTTTTC
>CAZAXU010000035.1:0-22064 GCA_964489245.1 uncultured Flavobacteriaceae bacterium | reverse complement strand
CCCAATAACAAAATAAGTGGCGGTAAGGTATTAAGTCATCATATACCTAAGGGAATTCTATGGGTTTACCAAATTTTTTTATTTTTTTAAACATTATTATTCTACCCCTGTAGCCTTACCCTTTTAGGGAAGCTTACAACCTTTGTGTAGGTGTTGAAGTTTGTATTATAAGAGAAGGGCACTGAGTGAATTTCATGACGGCAGGAATGAAGTTGTATTATAAGAGAAGGACACTGCGTGAATTTCATGCCGGTAGAAATGAAATTTGTATCGAAGTGTCCGGTGCGGGATTTTATTTCGTATCCACTTTTGGTCTATAGTTTAGCGTCATGTTTCTGACTAACATATTATTGGCACAGTTTTGGCGTTTGATAAAACCTAATTTTATTCAGATGACAAGAAAAATAGTTACAATAATTGTTTTATTTCTTTCGGTTATTGTGCAGGCTCAAGAAAAAATATTTATATATTTTGATTCGTCACAGGCAAAAATCGGTGGAATATATATACAGGAACCGGTGGGCATTTTTAAGCTGAATGCTCAAGCAAAACTTCAGGCAATTATATTGGGAAAATTCACTGCTAAACAAGTGGTTGCCACAATCAATGACTATGAGCGGGATAGAATAAAAAAAGTGTTTCAAATTGGCGATATTCAAGTTGCAACTAATCGATTAAAAGAAATAAATTATCCTGATAAATATACATTGCAAGAAGAAGCATACAAAGATTTGCCCGTTAGTATCAATAATTATAAGTTTTCATATTTTGATAATTATTATGATGATGATGTTATTAAAGGGAAGGTGAAATCAGTAGGCGGAGTTAAAATAAAATATTATAAGAATTATTATTTGAATGATGTCATAAAAGGAAGTGTTTCCAGAATAGGAACAATTTCTTTGGAACTGTTGAATAATTATTACCAACCGGAAACAATTGCTTTGGTCAGCCAAATCGGCACGATTAAAATTGTATATTCCAAATCATATTACGAAGAAAAATTAAACGGAAAAGTAATTGCCATCGGCGGATATAAAATTACATATTTTGATGATGTTTATGACCAAAAACATTTAGGTAAATTCAAAAATATTTCCGGTTCGGATTCACGTTTTGTTTTATTACAATAGTCTTTCCGGCTCCCGCGTGTTCTGAAACTTTGAGACTTTTGCGTGGAATAGAGAAGAGAAAAAAAGCAAGATTCGTATATTAACCGTTAAAAACGAATAAATATAAGCGCTTTATTATCAGTAAACTATAATAAGAAAGTGTTATTTTTTTATAAAAATCAGTTATTTTTTCAAAAGTTGGTCAAGTTTTGTTTTATCTAGAAATGTGGATTTTATACTTAAAAAAAGTCCCCGCCGGTGTGCGATTAAATCACGCACCGAAAGTAGCCCCGCATGTGCGGGGCATATATGGCACCGGAAACTTATCTATTTATAGTGGAATATTTCCATGTTTTTTATTCGGATTTTTTAGTTTTTTATTTTGGGTCATTTCAAGTATTTGGATAAGCTTTTTTCTGGTATTTTCCGGAAAAATGATTTCATCGACATAGCCCAATTCAGCGGCTTTATAAGGGTTGGCAAATTTTTCCGTGTATTCTGCCTTGATTTTTTGCATTTCATCTTCTCCGGTGATATTTCGATAGAGGATTTTTACGGCACCATCCACACCCATCACGGCAATTTCTGCCGTTGGATAAGCCAGATTATAATCTGCTCCGATATGTTTGCTGTTCATTACATCATAGGCGCCGCCATAGGCTTTTCTGGTGATTAACGTGATTTTTGGTACGCTTGCTTCTGAAAATGCATAGAGTAATTTTGCACCATGTTTGATAATGCCGCCAAATTCTTGTGTGATTCCCGGCAAGAATCCGGGTACATCTACCAAGGTTATGATGGGAATATTGAAAGCATCGGCAAAACGAACAAATCTTGCGGCTTTGATAGAAGCATCGATATCGAGAACACCGGCAAGAAAATTGGGCTGATTGGCAATAAAAGCCACACTTTGTCCTGCCATTCTCCCAAAACCAATCACCATATTTTGAGCATAAGATTCTTGGATTTCATAAAAAATGCCGTCATCCACAATATTATGGATGATGTCTTTGATGTCATAGGGTTTATTGGGGTCTGCCGGAACAATCTCGTTCATTTTCGGCTCCACTCGGTCTATGGGGTCTGCGGTCGGAATGATAGGGGCTTTTTCTCGATTGTTTGAGGGGATAAAACTCATCAATTCACGAATCATCATGATGGCTTGTTCTTCATTGTCTGCCATCAGGTGTGCCACACCGCTTTTTGAGTTATGTGTCAGGGCGCCACCCAATTCGTCTTTGGTCACTTCTTCATGCGTAACGGTTTTGATAACATCAGGACCGGTGATGAACATATAACTGTTGTCTTTGGTCATCATGATGAAATCGGTCAAGGCGGGAGAATAGACTGCTCCGCCGGCACAAGGTCCCAGAATCACGGAAATTTGCGGAATCACTCCCGATGCCATCACATTCCGATGAAAGATATCTGCATAGCCTGCCAAACTGGCAACGCCTTCTTGAATGCGCGCACCTCCCGAGTCGTTCAAACCTATAACGGGAGCACCGTTTTTCATGGCAAGATCCATTATTTTGGTGATTTTGTTGGCATTGGTTCTACTCAAAGAGCCTCCAAAGACCGTGAAATCTTGAGAGAACACATAGACCAACCGATTGTCTATTTTTCCAAATCCCGTCACAACACCATCACCCGGAATTTTCTTTTCAGATAGTCCGAAATCGTTGATATTGTGAGTGATAAACTTATCGGTTTCAACAAATGTATCTTTGTCTAATAGCAAATCAATACGTTCTCGGGCAGTGAGTTTTCCTTTGTTTTTGTGTTTTTCAATACGTTCTTTTCCGCCACCTAATTCGGCAATTTTGTTTCGTTTTTCAAAATCCTGATATTTATCTTGTAATGTTTTCATTTTTGCTGATTTTTTTTGTTTTTTTCAATAGAGCATTTCAATTTTTATCCGATTTCATTTTCCAAATCCTCCAATACAACCAGAATTTCATTTCCTTCAATGGCATCTCCTTCCTTGACTTTTATTTCTTTTACGATTTTGTTTCCGGAGGCTTTATACTCGCTTTGCATTTTCATGGCTTCTACTATGATTACTGTGGTTCCGTCTGAAACTTTTTCTCCTTTAGAAACGGGAATTTTCACAATTTTTCCCGGAATCGGTGTAGAAATCAGATTGCTGTTATCGCCGGCTTTACCCTGATTTCTGTTTAGCGCATATTTGCTTTGCGTATCGATTATTTTCACTTCAAAGTTATGAATACCGTAATTTATAATGTATTCTTTTGTTTTTGCAACGGCAAGAATCATTTTGTGTTGGTTGCCGTTTTCTTTGAGCAGAAAAGCATTGTCTCCGAGTTGCTCTTTTTTGACAAAATATGAATTTTCATTCACCTTGATTTTATATGAATTTTGATATTCTTCAATAATCTTAATCTCATATTCGTTTTTGTCGATTACGAGTTTTAATTGCTGTGGAATCAATTTATAGGCGGGATTGAATGTTTGCATATTGTTTTCAAGTAACTGATGGTATCTCAGATAGCTCACAAATGCCACAAAATCAAGGTTTTTGCTAGGTGCTGATTTTAGGTCGTCAGCATATAATCCAATGAAACGCGTGTCATATTTTCCTTGTATGAACTTGTTATGACTGAGCACTTTATGCAGAAAAGGAATATTGTGTTTTACGCCTAGAATCTTATAATTTTCCAGAGCAAATTTCATTTTTTCAATGGCTTTGTCTCTGTTCTTTTCCCAAGTGATCAATTTTGAGATCATGGGGTCATAATAAATAGGGATTTCAGCTCCTGAATACATATAACCGTCGATTCTGATTCCGTCTCCTTTTGGTTCACTGATATAATGCACTTTTCCGGAACTCGGCATAAAGTTATTTTCCGGGTCTTCTGCATAAATTCGGCATTCAACGGCATGTCCGTTTTGTGGAATGTTCTCTTGTTTATATTGCAGTTTCTCTCCTGCGGCTATTTTGAACTGTTCTTGAACTAAATCAACTCCGGTGGTCATTTCCGTAATGGGATGTTCCACTTGCAGTCGGGTGTTCATTTCCAGAAAATAATAGTTCAGATTGTCGTCCATGAGAAATTCAATGGTTCCGGCACCGGAATAATTCACGGCTCTTGCCGCTTGTTTGGCTTGCTCTCCCATTTTTTTTCTGACTTCAGGTGTCATCAATGGAGAGGGGGTTTCTTCAATAATTTTTTGATGGCGTCTTTGAACGGAACATTCTCTTTCGTTCAGATGTATCACATTGCCGTGTTTGTCTGCCAGAATTTGAAATTCGATATGATGTGGCGATGTGATATATTTTTCCAAGTAGATCGTGTCGTTTCCAAAGGCTGCTTTTGCTTCTGATTTTGCAGCATTTACGGCGTTGATTAGATCGGTTTTGTCGTGCACCAGTCGCATACCTTTTCCGCCACCGCCTGCAGTTGCTTTGACCATGATTGGATAACCTATTTTTTGAGCTTCAACCAATAGTGTATTGTCGTCTTTTGCTTCACCTTGATAGCCGGGGACCACACTAACGCCTGCACGAATCATGGTTTCTCTGGCTGTGATTTTATCTCCCATGGTGGCAATGGCATGGGCAGAAGGACCGATAAAAATAATATTTTCTTTTTTACACAGCTCGGAAAATTCAGCATTTTCCGAGAGAAAACCATATCCCGGATGAATGGAATCTGCATTTGTTTGTTTGGCGGCATCGATGATTTTTTCAGGAACCAAATAGCTTTCATTGGCGGGTGCATTTCCGATGAAAACTTTTTCATCTGCCATTTGCACATGAAGTGCATTTTTGTCCGGTTCGGCATATACAGCAACAGTTTGTATGCCCATTTCTTTGGCGGAACGAATGATGCGCACGGCAATTTCGCCCCGATTGGCAATCAATACTTTTTTTATCATAAGGCTTCATTTTTTACAATGAATACCAAATTTATGAATTATGTTGAAGCAAAAACTGCCTTATGTTATAAAAGTTTCAGATTTAAAGGAAAAGGTGTAGCGTTCAAAAAAATGCAGATGTTTGTTTTTGAGTAGAGCAAAGTTTTGAAAACCGATGCTCAGGCAAAGATATTAGTATATTTTTCGGCATAAAAAAGAAATACAAGCAAATCTATAAGCCGGATTCTGTCGAGTCTTGTCATTTATCTGCGTTGTGTGTTGCCACATAACTTTAGCTGCCCACCCTCCTGCATTAATCGAGCAAATCTCAAGCGCAGGTATATTTGACATTGCACCGCATAGAGTTTAGCCTTTTCACTACAGCCGAACTGTACTTGGTTTCTGTGCCACTAGTCCTTCCCGAATGTGTCGGGAGACGGATGTTATCCGCTATGCTGCTCTGTGGTGTCCGGACTTTCCTTTCCGACAAACATCGGAACGACAAGACGATTTACTTGTATTTCGTTGCAAAGTTACAAAAATAAGGTTTATGCACGGTCACACTGAAATCGGTTCAAAAATGATATGACAACCGCATAAAAAGTTTGTTTCACAATGAGAACAAATTCAGATATGAGCCAAGACTGTGTATCAAAAATATTTAGAGAGAAAATATCCTGCCATAACTCCCACCATACCTAGAATCAGCGTGGTAAAAAAATAGGAAAAGAACAATAAAAATTTGCCGTTGTTCAACATTGTCATACTCTCAAAAGTAAAGGATGAAAAAGTGGTAAATCCTCCGAGAAATCCTACGACAAGCAAGGCTTGATATTGATGGTTCAAATGTAGTGTTCTCAAGTTATATCCTGCCAATATTCCAATCAGAAAACTTCCCAATACATTGGCAAAAAATGTTCCGTATGGTGTCAGATAGTCATTGCTGTTATACAGATAGCCCAAAACATATCTAAACACGCTTCCCAGTCCTCCGCCCAAGAAAACCAAAAGAATTCTAGTTCCCATTTTTAAGTGTAGGATTTGATTTTTGTCGAACTTCGATAATCGGAATAAAAATTTCGGTGACCCAGTCTGCCGGATTCAGTGAAATGGTATGTCCTTTTTTATAAACTTCAAAAGGAGCTCTGGTCATATCTTTGACAATACTGTCGTTTTTTTCTATGTATGTGTTTGCTTGTGTCCAAGCATCTCTCAAGAATTTATAGTCACCCTGAAACTTTGCTTTTAAATATTTTCCCCCGGAAGTTTGTCCGGTCAGGATATCGTCTTTTGTGGTTATTTTTTCTTTTGTAGGCACGCAACAGGAAAAAATGACAGAATTATTTGCCGAATCCCATTTGTTATAAATCGTGAAAACTTTTCCGTTCATTTCATATTTATGATTGATGGTATAGATTAAGACCTCAGGAAGAAGTTTATCCATTTCTTTTCCTAAATTTTCAAATTTTGTGCTGGCAGATTTATAGAGATAATAAGTACTGCCCAATTCCGTGATTTTTTCAATATTGGTTTCATGTTTTTCCATGTCTTTATGAATGCTTTTGTCGAGCAGTTCCAAGCCTCGCGTCATGGTGGGGCCCATCATTTCATCCATTTGTTTTGCATAGATTCTTTTCATCAGGTCTAATTCACCTTTTGTTGTCCAACGAACCAAAATGCCGTTTTCTTGTGGGATGAATTGCCAATTCATTTCGGTTGTTTCATCATTTCCGGATAGCATTTGTTTGATAAGTGAATCTTTGGCAATCGTGAGATTGGTTAGTTTTTGTCTTTGTCCGTTTTCATCGGTGAATCTGAAATAGGCGCCCTCATTATCGGTTGTTTTGGAAAATTCAAATTGTATGCCGGAGTCTTTTTCTTTCCAAGGCGACCATTTATTCCAGTTTTTTAGATCTGAAACATGGTTAAAAATCAGATTTGCAGGTGCTTCTATTTTTCGTTCTCTAGTCACTTCATAGTTGCTGTCCAGGGATGAAAAATAGCCGAAAACAGCTAGTACAGCCACGACTAAAAACAGGAAAGTATATTTGATTTTTTTAAACATTTTTCTAAGATTTTGAAAGTGTAAATTTATAAAAAAAAGCTGCAATTTTGCAGCTTTTTTTATTTCATTTATTTTTTTAAAAAATACCCAAGAACTTTTTTCTCTTTTTCTTTTTCGTCTCGGTGTTTTTATTTGTTTTGGTATTATTTGTTCGAGCAATGGTCAATTCATTTATGATATGATTGCAGTGTCCCAATTTGTCAATTACGAATAATACGGCATTATCTGTCACGCTGATACTGCGAGAGATTTCAGGGCGAAAATATACATCTTCCATCAAGCCTTCCCAAACACCGTCAAATGCCAATCCGATATGCTCTCCGCGTGCATTGAGCACAGGGCTTCCCGAGTTTCCTCCGGTGATATGATTGGTGGAAAGAAAATCAGTGACCAATGTGCCGTTTTTGGAGGCGTATCTTCCATAATCTTTTTTGTTATACAGTTCGATGTATTTTTTTGGCAAGTCAAATTCTTTGTCGTTGGGTTTATATTTTTCAATGGCACCGTATAGATGAGAAAACGGTGTATAAAAAACGCCGTCTCTCGGTTCAAATCCTTTCACTTTTCCGTAGGCGACACGCATGGTGAAATTAGCATCAGGATAGAAAGGTCTGTTGCTGTAAACCTCCATTTGTGCTTTCATATATTTGCTCATCAAGTCGTTGATTTCTTCATTGATTTTGTTCACCGGATCAGATAGTTTTTCATCAGTCCATTTTTGCTGTGCGCCAAGTAGTTGATAAGCGGGGTCTTTTGCCAGTATTTCCGCATATTCTTTTGGTGTGGCTTTGCCGAATAGTTCATCTAATCCGGATTTGGTTGTTAATTTTGATTGGTTATAGATTTCATTGGCAAATTGTTCAGGAGATTTGTTTGCCATTGCTTTTTGCAATTCCGGACTGATATATTTTTTATCGACATTTTTGACATAGAAACTCATCAAAGCGGCAAAAATTTCTTTATCGGTGTCTTTGTCAAAATCTTTCAATATGTTGTTCATCAGATATTCTTTATATTTGTTTTTAACCATTTTATAGAAATTTTCACCACGTTCTTTGCTTTGTTTTTTCAGCATTCCCGCTATTGTTACAATGGTGGGCAAATCAATATTTCTGCCAAAAATTTCAGAAGTATAGTCTTGTGTGACGGCATAGGGTTTCAGTTGTGCATATAATTCTTTCAGTCGGGGCAAGAGTTTGCCGTATTTTGCCTTCCATTCGGTATTTTGATTGATACGATTGCTAAAATCTTTTTCATATTCTTCTTTGGCTTCAACAGCATGAAATTTTTTCAATCCTTGGCTCTCACCGATAAAGAATTTCCAATAGTTTGCCAAGCTGGCATGTTTAGACGCCAATTTGAGTTTCATGGCGGGGTCTTTAGCCATTTTTTTGTCCATAATGCCCAAGGTGATTTCACGAACGGCAACATGAGCAGGGTCACGCAAATCTTGCTTTTGTTGTACGGCATAAGAAGTGAGATATTCGGTTGTTCTTCCGGGGAAACCAACCACCATCGTAAAGTCGTCTTCTTTCAAATCTTCTAAAGAAATTTTTAGGAAATATTTTGGTTTATAGGGTTTGTTATCGGCGGAATACATTGCCGGTTCATTTTTATCGTTTGCATAGATTCTGAAAACTGAAAAATCTATGGTATGTCGCGGCCACATCCAATTGTCTGTATCACCGCCGAACTTTCCGATGCTGGCGGGAGGGGTTCCTACCAAACGAATATCATAGAAAGTGGTTCTTTTGATCATGTAGTATTTATTGCCTTTAAAAAACGGTTTTATTTTGATGTTGTGAAAACGGTCTTGTGGCGTTTCTTTTTGGATTTTAGCCATATTTTTGTCCACTTGTGATTGGCGTTCTTTGGCGGTCATTTTATCTGTTACGCCTGCCAAAACTTTATCGGTTATATCAATCATATCTTCGATAAAAGTCACGGTTAATCCTTCGGCAGGTTTTTCGTCATCAAAAGATTTTGCCCAAAACCCGTTTTCGAGATAGTTGTGTTCCATGGAGGAAAGTTTTTGAATGGCATCATAGCCGCAATGGTGGTTGGTGAAAACCAATCCCTTGTCTGACATAATCTCGGCGGTGCAACCGTTTCCCAATTGCACGACAGCTTGTTTAATACTTGGTTTTTCGAGACTCCAAATATCATCGGCAGAGATTTTCATGCCCATGTTTTGCATGTCTCCTTCCACTTGTTTGATGGTGTTGGGCATCCACATGCCACCTTCTCCTTTTTGCGCGAATACTTGCAATTGAATGAAAAATATCAAAAGCAAGCTTAATTTGTATAGTTTCATATTGTTTATCTTTTATGGTTTAGTCGTTAGTTGTTAGGTTCTTTTTCCCTTTTCCTTTGAACTTTTATGTTTGTCACGTCGAGTGATGAAGCTCCGCTTCATTGTATCGAGACGTCTGTTAAACTTTTTCCTTTGAATTCACAGTATCCGTCATGTATATTCCGGTTCAGGTCGATTATAAAATTCTTCTAGCAAAAATAT
This sequence comes from uncultured Flavobacteriaceae bacterium, assembly GCA_964489245.1. Lineage (GTDB taxonomy): Bacteria > Bacteroidota > Bacteroidia > Flavobacteriales > Flavobacteriaceae > CAZAXU01. The sequence continues at coordinate 12,493 of CAZAXU010000035.1, read as the reverse complement.
AATGTTTTTTCCAATATGCATGATTTAAATTTGATTTCATCACTCCTCTGGATGTTGATGCATGAATGAAAGTGTTTTCTCCCATATAGATTCCCACGTGATAATATCTTCTGGTGGGATGAAAAAATACCAAATCGCCTATTTTAAGTCGGTGTTTGGATACTTTTTTACCGATTTTCATCATGGATTTGGTTGTTCTCGGAAGTTTTTTCTTAAAAGCTTCCAAATAGACTTTTTGTGTGAACCCGGAGCAATCAAAACCCTTGGACGATGTGCCGCCATACCTATATCGGACTCCTTTATATTTTCTGAAAATTTTTTCTAATCTTGTCTTTTTGGCGTTTGTTCTTCCATGAGTTTTTTTGAGAGTTGCTTTTCCGGATTTTGCTCTTTTTCTTCTTGTTTTTATATGAGTTTTGACTTTTTCCCTACGTGTTTTCTTATGTGATTTACATCCGGAGAATTGGATGATGAACATCAGTAGGAGAATAAAAGAGATGTATTTTTTTATTTTTATCATATTATTTATTTATCAGATGCGGTGTTTTTTTGCAACCAGTATATACCTTTTAAATCGGAGCGCATTTTGTCAATTTTAAGCAGAAAATACATATTCTCCAAAAACGATAGGCTGGCAAAGAAAAAAACGGCAAAATATAATAGCTTGTTAAAACCAATGCCAAAAATAATCAAAAAAAACACAGCTTGTAAAAGACCGTTGAATTTAGAGAAATAGAGATGTAAGCTGGAGACTTCTCCAAATTTGATAAAGGAGAAAATATCAATGAACACATAATAGAAAATCAATAGATATAAGGAATATTTATAGGGTTCAAGCTCTTCCCATTTGAGATATATCAAGGCAAACATGGCGAGTAAATACATGGCGAAGTCTGCAAAAGAGTCCAGTTTGGCACCGAATTTTGTTTTGAGATTGAACGTTCTGGCAATGAATCCGTCCAGTACATCCGTAAATAGGTTAAATAAAAACCAGTAGAAGAACAGGTTTTCTTTTTTTTGAAGAACGATATACGCCAAAAAAGGAACAGATAAAAGTCTGTATAGTGAAATGAAGTTGGGAATGTTGTATATATTCTCTTTTCTATTCATGGAGGTCTATTCGATATTTTGCTTTAAAAATATAAAATGATTACGGTTCACACAAATTTATTTTTATAGATATCAAAAAATAAGCCATCCGAATTCGGATGGCTTAAAAAATAATAATCGGTTTGAATGTTTATTTTATCTCTCCCACCATTTTTTCAGGGATGACATATTTGTCAAATTCCTCGGCGGTTAATAAACCCAGATTAATTGCTTCTTCTTTGAGTGTTGTGCCGTTTTTATGTGCGGTTTTGGCAATTTTTGCCGCTTTTTCATAGCCGATATGTGTATTTAGTGCGGTCACTAACATCAGAGAGTTGTGCAATAAGTTATCGATTCTGTCGTAGTTGGGTTCGATTCCCTCGACCAGATTTTTCGTAAATGAAACTGCGGCGTCTCCAATTAAATCAGCAGATTGTAGTGCATTATAAATCATTACGGGTTTAAAAACATTCAACTCATAATGTCCTTGAGTGCCGCCAATGGTGACGGCAACATCATTTCCCATGACTTGTGCCGCTACCATGGTGATGGCTTCAGCCTGTGTGGGGTTCACCTTTCCGGGCATAATGGAACTTCCGGGTTCATTGGCGGGAATAATAATTTCACCGATTCCGGAACGCGGTCCGGATGCAAGCAGGCGAATGTCATTGGCAATTTTGTTCAGCGAAACAGCGATTTGTTTCAAAGCACCGTGTGTTTCTACAATGGCATCGTGTGCCGCCAAGGCTTCAAATTTGTTTTCGGCGGTGACAAAGGCCATGCCTGAAAATTCGGCGATATATTTTGCAACCAATTTGTCATAGCCTTTAGGTGTGTTGATGCCTGTTCCGACAGCGGTTCCTCCCAATGCCAATTCGCTCAAGTGTGTCAAGGTGTTTTTCAAGGCTCTGAGTCCGTGGTCCAATTGTGATACATAGCCCGAAAACTCTTGCCCCAGGGTTAGGGGAGTGGCATCCATCAAGTGTGTACGACCGATTTTGACCACTTTTTTAAATTTTTTTGCTTTTTTGTCTAATGCATCGCGCATCATTTCTATTCCGGGAATGGTTTTTTCAACCAATTTTTTATACAGAGAAATATGCATTGCCGTTGGAAAAGTATCGTTTGACGATTGAGATTTATTGACATCATCATTCGGATGGATGTGTTTTTTTCCTTCACCCAACTTGTTGCCTGTCAGCACGTGTGCACGGTTAGAAACCACTTCGTTAAAATTCATATTGCTTTGTGTGCCCGATCCGGTTTGCCAAATCACCAAAGGAAACTGATCATATAATTTTCCTGCCAAAACTTCGTCTGCCACTTGCGCAATCAAATCGCGTTTATCGTCGGGCAATACACCCAATTCATTGTTTGTGTATGCGGCAGCTTTTTTCAAGATGGCAAAAGCATCGATGATTTCGTGAGGCATTGATGCTTCCGGACCTATTTTAAAATTATTACGTGAACGTTCGGTTTGTGCACCCCAGTATTTGTCTGCGGGCACTTGAACTTCGCCAATAGTGTCGTGTTCAATTCTATATTTCATGTTTGTAGGGTTTAATAGTTCCTACAAATTTACACGCTTATAAGCTAAATTTATAGTTCATTTGTCATTTTTTGGCTATTTTTTCTTCAAGCCCAATTTATGACCGGATATGGCATAATATAGAATAATGGCATATAAGGGCAACAAAATCCAATATCCCGATGTGGCTGCGTGTGCGGTGGCATCCGCTTCATTTATGCCTTGTGCGATAAGGTCTATTTTGTTTTTATCTACAAGTTTTCCATAGAGCAAAGGGAGAATTGCTCCGCCGGCAATAGCCATAATGAGTAGGGCAGAAGCCGTTTTGGTGAATTTTCCGAGTCCTTCAAGGGTCAGCGGCCAAACCGCAGGCCAAACCAAGGCATTGGCAATGCCCAAGGCAGCCACGGAGAGTACGGAGGTGAATCCCGAGGTGAAAACAATCAGAAATGTGAGTAATATTCCTAATGATGCACTTGCTTTTAGCGCAAAAGCCTGGCTGATATATTTTGGAATTAGAAAGATCCCCAGTCCGTAGGTGGCAACCATAGCCATCAGCGTGAATGTGGTGAAGAATTTTGCTTTGGCTGCAGTGAACCCGAGTGAAATGCCGTAGGCAATGATAGTGTCTCCGGCAATTACCTCGGCGCCGACATAGACAAAGAGTGTTAATACGCCCAACCAAAGATGCGGAAATTGAAAAATGCTTGTTTTTTCGGTTGCGCCGTCTGTGGTTTCTTCCATAGGCTCGGCTTCTACGTGAGGCAGTGGTGCTTTCCTAATCAAAATGCCTAAGACAAACAATATAAAAGCCACTACGGCATAGGGCAAGATAACACTATTTGCCATTTTGTCTAAAAGTTCGGCTTTTTCCGTGCCATTGACGCTTGCCAACTGATCTTTGACTTTGTCAATGCCTGAAAGCAACAATGCTCCGAAGATAAGAGACCCCAAAGCTCCGGCAACTTTATTGGCAATTCCCATGATTGCAATTCGTTTGGCGGCACTTTCAATCGGTCCGAGTATGGTGATATATGGGTTTGATGCGGTTTGTAACAGTGTCATTCCGGTTCCTTGGATAAAAATTCCGGTTAAAAATATCCAATAAGTTCTGGCATTGGCGGCGGGAATAAAAACCAAAGCGCCCAAAGCCATGACAATCAATCCGAGAGACATTCCTTTTCGATAGCCTACTTTTCCAATGATATAAGAAGCAGGCAGTGCCATGACAACATAAGAAATATATGTGGCTGTGGCTACGAAATAAGATTGGAAAGTTGTCAAATTATTGATGGTTTTCATAAAAGGGATAAGCGCTCCGTTAATCCATGTGATGAAACCGAAGATGAAGAATAAACCTGCAATGATTATGATGGGAATCAATGTGTTATTTTGTTGAGTTGCTTTTGTATCTGACATATCTGAAGGTTTTGAATGGTGTTTATAAAAAATCTGAATTTTGAATTTTGCTTCCAAAGATAAGATAATAATTTTTTATTCGAATGGCTTTTCTATGATTGGTATAAACAACGGGATTAACAGAGAGATTTGCCGGATGAGTGGTTTTTTTCTTTGTCGGAATTAAATAATTGTCTTAACTTTACGTTAACAAAAAAACTTAATTATATGAAAAAATCTAATGTGATAGTCAAACTCATGACGTTGATATTGTTCTTTGGAGCAATGAGTGGGTTTGCACAAACTATCGACGTGAAGGGTTTGGTTACCGATGATTCGGGAGAACCATTGCCCGGAGCCGAAGTAGTGGTGGTGGGTACAAATCATGGTGTTGTATCCGATTTTGACGGGAACTATGTCATCAAGGCAGAAAAGGGACAAAAACTTAAAGCAAGTTATGTGGGGATGAAATCTAAAACTGTTGTTGTTTCAGGCAATAAAATTGATTTTGTTTTGCAAAAAGATGCTTTAGGGTTGGACGAAGTTGTGGTAACCGCACAAAGTGGTATTGTTACTCGTAAACAGTTGGGTTCCGTAGTTCATTCGGTCAAAATGGATAAATTGAGTAATCGGAATGTTGCCAATGTTGCCGAAGCTTTGCAAGGGGCTTTGCCGGGTGCAAGTATCATGAGAAACTCAGGTTCTGTTGCTCCCAGTATTTCCATAAGATTGCGGGGACCGTCTACTGTATTAGGCAGCTCGGATCCTCTTATTATGATTGATGGGATGATTATTAATAATCAGGCAAGATCAGGAATTGGTAGCGGAGGAAGTTCAGATCCGTTATCGGATATCGATATGAATGATATTGATCATATTGAAATTTTGAAAGGACCGGCAGCCTCGGCAATGTATGGTTCGATGGCAAGTAACGGGATTATTCAAATTTTTACAAAAAAGGGAAAAACCGGTGAACCAAGTGTCACGATAACTTCTAATCTAAACATAAGTCAGATCAGAAAATACAAGCCTTTTAATAAATCCCTTTTCAAATGGCGAAAAGTCAGTGGCGTGGTGAAACCTGTGCCTGTTGAAAAAAGATATGACTATCAAGATTATATTTTTCACAAAGCTTTGGGCTCCTATAATGGTGTGAAAGTTTCAGGAGGAACAGAGTGGACAAGCTATTCGATAGGAGGTTCAATTCTTCAAAACGAAGGAATTATTAAGAATTCAGACTATGACAGGAAAAATTTAGACTTGAAATTAAATCAAAAAATTAGTGATTGGCTCAAAGTGAATGTGGGAATCATCTATTCAAAAAACAAAACGAAAGAAATTCCCTATGCCAGCGGGTCAAGTGCAGTATATGCCCCTTTGCAATCTATTTTGTTTGCAGACAACAGTGTGAATCCTGTTGATGATGAGGGCGTATATAAAAACTTTGGATGGATGGGAAATCCCTACGAAAGTATTGATAAAATCGATTCAAAATTAGATATCAACAGAGTAATCGGTAACTTTGGTGTTAATGCTAAACCAATAGAAAATCTTAGTGTTGATTATATCTTCGGATATGATTATACGGCATCTAACAGCAAATTTTTGGTGCCCTATGGTTTTACGGCAAATAGTAATGGAGATTTGCAATTCTCCAATAACCACTATGATAATTTCAGTTCTCATATCAAAGCAAATTACAAGTATGATATAACGGATGAAATCAAAGCATCTACAGGAGCCGGTTATCAATATTTGTATGATAAAAGAGCATATAATTATCAAGGAAAACCCAGCCTTTCAATTTTTCCGAACATAGAGGCTATGGACGGTGCAAATGACATTGTATCAAATAGTTCTTTATATGAATATGCCATTTGGGGAACGTGGGTGCAAGAACATATCAACATCTATGATAAATTATTTTTGACTTTTGGAGGTCGTTGGGACAAAGCATCTACTTTTGGAAAAGGTGTACAAGCTTTTTATCCCAAAGTGAGTGGTTCTTTGGTGTTGTCTGATTTTGATTTTTGGCAAAATAGTTTATCAAAATATATTAATAGTTTTAAACTGAGAGGCGCTTGGGGTGAAGCCGGGAATATGAGTGTATTGACAAGTCCGGCTCTGATCAATGTAAAGGAAGGAACATTATTTAATCCTGACACATATTTGGGACATCCGATTTATACAATTGTTTCTCAAGATGGAAATAAAGATATTAGACCGGAAGTAACCAAAGAATTGGAGTTTGGTTTTGACGCATCTCTCTTCCAAGGAAGATTGGGAATCGAGTTTACGGCTTATCATCAAAATGTATATGATATGTTGTTGAGCAAGGCGATGGCTTACTCATCAGGATATTCTAAGAAAGTTGAAAATGTAGGCACTTTGACCAATGACGGAATTGAAGTGACACTCAAAGGTTCCCCGATCAAATCTAAAAACTTTGCGTGGGATGCCGTAATAAACTATTCGAGTAATAAAAATGCTGTTTCAGATATAGATGGAGGCGTTATAAGTCTCAACGTTTTTGGAAATGACAATTCAATTGTCGCAAATGGATATCCTCTGACTACTTTTTACGGAACATTTTATGCAACAGATGCCAGTGGAAATTGGGTTCTGGATGCCAGAGGAAACCCTCAGCTCGCTAAAGGAAGAATGATAGACTCAGATGGAGATGGTTTCACAGAAAGTTATGAACAACAATTTGATGGGAGCGGGCAACCTACGGGAAGTGTTTTGAAAAAAGTGTTGGGAAAAACCAGTCCGGATTTCATTGTTTCTTTAAGCAATACATTTAAATATAAGAATTTCTCTTTGAATTTGGCTATAGAAGCTGTTCAAGGATTTGATATAATGAACTGGGATAAACGGATGGCATATTCATTGCCGTTGTCCGGCACATCTCTTTTCACAGGTTGGAGTTTTGCAGAACAGGAATTAACAAATAATAATCGTGGATACTACGGGAATCGTTTTAGAATCTATGAAGCTTTTGTTGAAGACGGTTCTTTTATAAAATTGAGAAATGTATCATTGAGCTACAATTGGAAAAATCCTGTTAAAGGTCTAAAAGGAGCTCAGTTTACACTGAGTGGTTCCAACTTAATTTCTTGGGATCATTATTGGGGATATGACCCTGAGGTGAATTCTTGGGGAAAATCTAATGTTGTGCGTTCTCAAGATTATGCCAATATTCCTATTCCAAAGGTATATACGTTTGGCGTGAAATTAAAATTTTAAAAAATGAAAAAAATGAAAAAAATAGTTTTATTATTGATGATAAGCATCAGCTTATTCAGTTGTAAGAAAGAATTCATAGACCATAATAACATATCTCAAGATGCGGCCTTTTCTAAACCGGAGGCTTATCAAGGAATTGTTTTGGGAATGACTAAAGAATTTGCAACAAACACCTTATATAGAATTGTTCACGCCCCTGCTTTGACAACCAGAGAATTGGGGAATATGAATACTTATGAAACAGAATCTCAATTGGCCGATGGCGGTCCTGAGCTGACCGGAGTGAATTCGTCAATAAGTGGTATGTGGAGGAATTTGCATAGAAACAGAGGAATTGCAGAAAAGATATTGAAAAATATTGACCATTTGGAATTTGCTACACAGAGTGATGCCACAGCATTTGAACCGGAAAGAATAGCTTATAAGGCATATGCCAAACTTTTTCAAGCTATGACCATTGGATATATGGCCGCTTATTGGGAAAAAGTAACCCTAAAAAATGATTTGGATAATCATGCTGAATTTGTGGATAGAACTGCAGGCTACCAGAAAGCCATTGAACATTTAGATGCATCTTTAGCTGACCTAAACGGACATCAAGATGCCATAGATCATATAAATAATTTAGTGTCTAGTGATTTTTCAATTATCGATGTTATTTACGCCTTAAAAGCCCGTTATGAAATTGAATCGGGAAATTATCAAGAAGCCTACGATGCTGCAAATATGGTCGATTTGACCAAAAAATCGGTTTGGACTTATGACGGAGGAACAATGTCAAATCCTGTTTATAAGAATACGATTAAACCGGGAGCAAAGAAAAGAATAAGACCGGTTGATTCATTAGGGTTGATGGGAACACAAATCCCTGAATTAGGAGATTTGAGAAATGATTTTTATTTAAATTATAAGCCCTTGAAAGGCACTACTTGCTCCATTAAAACCGATGATCCGGAGGGTTTTTGGACGGCAGATGTTGCACCTATTCCGGTATATTTGCCCGATGAAATGAAGTTGGTCAAAGCAGAAGCAAAAGCCCGTATGGGAGGAAATGCGAATTTAGCAGAAGCGGTGAGTCTGGTGAATGAAGTGAGAATACAAGACCCGAATGCAGATGCGTTTGGTGTTGGGGGAGGTTTGCCTTCATGGACGGGAGATGTCACCAATCAAACGGAAGTATTGAATGAAATTTATAAAAACTATGCGATAGAATTATTTTTGCAAGGGATGAGATTTCCAATTCATAGAAGATTTTATCCTACCTATTTGAATGCAGTAAGTGATTGGAATACTGTCAATCGTTGCAGTCTGGAAAGATTGAATAATTTTTATCCTTATCCTGACCAAGAGAGAGCAAATAACCCTAATTGCCCTCCTGATCCGGGTTTGTAATTATTCATTATTGCGTTATATGTTTAAAACAGAGATTATTATTTAATCTCTGTTTTTTTTTACTAAAATTTTATGTTATACCTTTGTATGTCAAAATAATTGTCGCTATTTTTGTTCGTTGAACAGTGAAAGATTGATAAATTAATTTTAGGTATGAAGAAACAGATTAAGAACATTGCCGTGATGACCTCAGGAGGAGATTCTCCGGGCATGAATGCGGCAATCAGGGCGGTGGTCAGAACAGCAGCTTTTTATAAATTGGATACTTATGGCATATACCGAGGATATGAAGGCTTGATAGAAGGAGATATAGAACGTTTTACGGCTAGAAAGGTCAGTAATATTATCAATCGTGGCGGCACGATTTTAAAAACGGCTCGTTCAAGCGAATTCAGAACTGTTGAAGGGAGGAAAAAAGCATATGAGCAACTCAAAAAACATGAGATAGATGCATTGGTTGTCATTGGCGGAGACGGCTCTTTGACCGGTGCAAAAATTTTTGGAGAAGAATTCAATGTTCCCGTGGTGGGCATTCCGGGAACCATAGACAATGATATTTATGGAACAGATTTTTCCATAGGCTTTGATACGGCAAGCAATACGGCAACCGAGGCCATTGATAAAATCAGAGATACGGCAAGTTCACACAACCGCTTGTTTTTTATTGAAGTGATGGGACGCAATGCCGGATTTTTGGCTTTGTATTGCGGAATCGCCGGAGGAGCAGAAGATATTTTGATTCCCGAAGAAAATATCGGAGTAGATAAATTGGTAGAGTCTTTGAGAAGAAGCAAAAGAGCGGGAAAAACCAGTAGTATTGTTGTTGTTGCAGAGGGAGATAAAACCGGTAAGAATGTATTTGAATTGGCAAAATATGTCGAAGACAACTTACATGAATATGAAGTCAGAGTGGTGATTGTCGGTCATATCCAGCGAGGAGGCTGCCCAACAACTTTTGACAGGGTGTTGGCAAGCAGACTCGGAGTGAAAGCAGTAGAAGTTCTGTTAGACGGGCAAAGTTTTGTTATGGTTGGACTGAAAAATAACCTTGTAGAAATCACGCCCTTGGAAGAAGCCATTAAACTGCAAAGAGAAATCAACAAAGAATTAATTTCAATCAGTGATATATTAACAACTTAAAAACTATTTAATAAACATTATGAAAACAATAAAAGTTGGCATTAACGGATTTGGTCGTATCGGTCGTTTGGCTTATAGAGCTGCAATCAAAAATCCAAGGGTTCAGGTGGTTGCCGTAAATGATCTGTTAGACACGGATTATTTGGCATACCTGCTTAAGTATGATTCCGTGCACGGAAAATTTGACGGAGAAGTGAAAGTGGACGGTAATGATTTGGTGGTGAATGGAGAAAGAGTGCGTGTAACCAAAGAAAGAGACCCCGAGAATATCAATTGGGGAGCTTTGGATGTAGATTTTGTAATAGAATCAACCGGATTTTTTACCGATAGAGATCTTGCCGAAAAACATATCAAGGCAGGCGCCAAAAAAGTGATTATCTCTGCTCCGTCAAAAGATGCACCGATGTTTGTCAAAGGAGTAAACCACAAGGAACTAACTTCAGATGTCAAAATATTTTCCAATGCATCTTGCACAACCAATTGTTTGGCACCAATATCAAAAGTCTTGCATGACAATTTCGGTATTGTCGAAGGATTGATGACCACCATCCATGCGGCAACGTCTACTCAAAAGGTGATTGATGCACCTTCAAAAAATTGGAGAAGGGGCAGGGCAGCCATCAATAATATTATTCCTACATCAACAGGAGCTGCAAAAGCAGTTGGAAAGGTGATTCCCGAATTAAACGGAAAATTGACAGGCATGTCTTTCCGCATTCCGACAGCAGACGTTTCAGTGGTGGACTTGACCGTTAAATTGGCAAAATCAACCACTTATGATGAAATTATGAAAGCGATGAAAGCAGCGGCAGAAGGAGAAATGAAAGGCGTGTTACAATATGTGGAAGACGAAGTTGTTTCACAAGATTTTGTTTCTGAAACACATACTTCGAATCTGGATGTAAGCTCGGGAATCGCCCTGAACGATACTTTCTTTAAAATTATCAGTTGGTATGATAATGAAGTGGGCTACGCTACTAAAGTTGTTGAGATGATTGAGTATGCCGCTTCGCTATAAACAACATTTAAATTATTTTTATTAAATTTTATATAAAAAGCCTCGTTGTATGAGGCTTTTTTTTACTTTTGTTTGTGTATAAAACAACTAAATAATGATAACAACAATGGATAATAAATTAACAAAAGAACAAGCCATAGAATTGGAAAATAGATATGGTGCACACAATTATCACCCGCTGCCGGTGGTTTTGACAAAAGGAAAAGGCGTATATGTTTGGGATGTGGACGGAAAAAAGTATTTTGATTTTCTTTCTGCCTATTCTGCAGTAAACCAAGGGCATGGACATCCGAAAATAGTCAATGCTTTGAAAGAACAAGCCGAGCGCTTGGCTTTGACTTCCAGAGCTTTTTTCAACGATAAATTGGGTGTTTATGAAAAATTTGCAACCGAATATTTTGGTTTTGATAAACTCTTGCCAATGAATTCCGGAGCAGAAGCTGTTGAAACAGCTTTGAAACTGGTCAGAAAATGGGGCTATGAGAAAAAAGGAATACCTGAAAATCAAGCAAACATTATTGTAGCCGAAGGAAATTTTCACGGAAGAACTACAACAATCATTTCATTTTCTAATGATCCGGAAGCCAAAGAAAATTTCGGACCCTATACCCCGGGATTTACAAAAATTCCGTATGACAACACAGAAGCCTTGGAAAAAGCAATTGAAGCAAATCCCGCAACGGTTGCCTTTTTGGTAGAACCTATTCAAGGAGAAGCAGGTGTTTATGTGCCCACGGACGGCTATCTGAAAAAAGCAAAAGAAATTTGCGAAAAGCATGGCGTGTTGTTTATTGCCGATGAAATCCAAACCGGAATTGCCAGAACAGGAAAACTTTTGGCAATCGATCACGAAAATATAAAACCGGATGTGCTGATTCTCGGAAAAGCACTCTCCGGAGGCGTATATCCTGTTTCTGCGGTTTTGGCAAACGACGATATTATGCTCACAATCAAGCCGGGGCAACATGGATCTACATTTGGAGGCAATCCTATTGCTGCCAACGTTGCCGTGGCGGCACTGAAGGTTGTAAAAGAAGAAAAACTGGCAGAAAATGCAGATAAAATGGGAAAAATATTCAGAGCCGAAATACAAAAATTGGTCGATAGTTCGGCATTTTTGAAACAAATCAGAGGAAAAGGTCTGCTGAATGCGCTTGTTGTTAACGATTCTCCAGAAAGTGAAACTGCTTGGAATATCTGTTTGAAATTGAGAGATAACGGTCTGTTAGCAAAACCTACTCATGGCAATATTATTCGTTTTGCCCCTCCATTGGTAATCGATGAAGAGCAAATCAGAGAAAGTGTTGCCATTATTGATAAAACGATTAAGGAGTTTGAAAATGAAAATTCGTAATCGACCCAAAAGAATTCAATTTTTTTATTTCCTCCTGATGTTTGTATCGGGAGGAATACTTTTCTATATCAAAACTTTAGCCGATGATGAGCAAAATATTTGGGTGATGCTTCTTCTGTTGATAGTTGTCATGTATAGCTTGATGAAATCAACCAGGAATTGGGCTTATGATAATCCGAAAAAAACAGAAGACGAGACAGAGAAAATCGTTTATAAAGATGTAGATATTCCCTCTTTGGAAGAAATGGGTCAAAAAAAAGAAATCGAAGAAAAAGACTAGGGTTTGTTTGCGCCTTATTAGACGCAGTCCCGGTTTACGAGCGAGGAT
>CAZAXU010000034.1:0-22464 GCA_964489245.1 uncultured Flavobacteriaceae bacterium | reverse complement strand
TCATAATTCATAATTCATAACTCCCGGAATCGCCCGACTTTACGAACTTTCAACTTTCTTCTTTCACCTGATTATTTTTTTTCTCAGTTCAAAGTTTTGTCCGAGATATACTTTTCTGACCACAGGGTCTTTGGCGAGTTCATCCGGAGTTCCTTGCTTGAGTATGCTTCCTTCAAACATCAGATAGGTTTTATCTGTGATGGCAAGTGTTTCTTGCACGTTGTGATCGGTTATCAGAATGCCGATATTTCTGTCTTTTAGATGTGCCACGATGCGTTGAATATCCTCAACGGCAATGGGATCTACACCGGCAAAAGGTTCATCCAACAAGATAAAATTCGGGTCGGAAGCCAGCGCGCGGGCAATTTCGGTTCTTCTGCGTTCTCCGCCTGAAAGAAGTTTTCCCAATCTTTTTCTTTTTTCGGTGAGTCCGAATTCTTCCAATAGATGTTCCAATTTTTCTTTTTGTTCAGATTTGCTCAAATCGGTGAATTCCAAAGCGCTTTTAATATTGTTTTCAACGCTTAAATCTCTGAAAACGGAGTTTTCTTGAGAGAGATAGCCAATTCCCAGTTGTGCGCGCCTATACATTGGATAAGAAGTGATTTCTTCGTCATCCAACAAGACTTTTCCTGCATTGGGCTTAATCAAGCCCACAATCATATAGAAAGTGGTAGTTTTTCCGGCACCGTTTGGTCCCAAAAGTCCCACAATTTGCCCTTGTTCCACATCGATGGAAATATCTTTTACGACTTCTTTTGAGCCGTATTTCTTTTTTAGATTTATGGCGGTTAGCTTCATACTATTCTTTTTTTGAGATTTCCGTTGTATCTGTTTTTCCTACAATCTTGGCAATATAGATACTTGCTTCATACAAAATCATAAGCGGAATAGATACGATGATTTGACTGATAATATCGGGAGGAGTGATGATGGCTGCCAAAAGCAACACGATAACCAACGCATATTTCCGATTGTTTTTCATAAAATCTGCAGTAACCAATCCCATTCTTGCCAGAAAATATATGATGATGGGTAGCTCAAAAATCAATCCGTTTGCCAAAACGGTTGTGCGCACCAAAGAGTTATATGATTGCAGATCTATGTTGTTCATAATTTCATCCGTAACCATATAGTTTCCAAGAAAATTGACAGAAAGCGGTGTAATCACATAATAACCGAAAAGCACTCCCAGAATAAACAATACGGAACTGACAAAGACAAAAGTCACGCCATATTTCTTTTCATTTTCATAAAGTGCCGGTTTAATAAATTTCCATAGCTCATACAGAATATAAGGAAAAGCAATAATGATTCCGAAAATAAGTGCCGTCCAGATATGCGCAGAGAATTGTCCTGCCATTTGTCTGTTGATAATGTGGATGGGAATTTGTTTGATGCAAAGTGCTTCACTGATTTTACAAAAAAGTCGATAAGTCACAAAATCAACTTCTTTGGGGGCAAAAATGATATGGTTAAAAATGAATTTGATATTGGCAAAAGCCACTATCGCGCCTATAAACACGGCAACCACGGAATGAAAAAGAAACTTTCTCAAGTCATTCAGGTGATCAATAATAGACATTTCATTTTTTTCTTCTTGTTTCATCAAACCAATCCTTCGTTTAGTAAATCGTGAATATGAATCATTCCAACATAATTGTTGTGATTATCAACCACTAAAAGTTGGCTGATATTGTTTTCTCGCATTATTTTCAGGGCATCTGTAGCCAAAGCGGTTTCTTTTACAATCTTTGGTGATTCAGACATGATATCGGTGGCTGTGGTATGGTGAATGTCCATATCTTTTTCCAGCATTCTTCTGATGTCTCCGTCTGTGATAATGCCCACAATTTTTTTGTTTTGACCCAAAATGGCAGCTGCGCCGAGTCTTTTCTTTGAAATTTCGATAATCACGTTTTTCATGATATCGTTGGAAAAACAAGACGGAATTTCATGTGTAGAAATAATATTGCTCACACGTAAATATAGTTTTTTGCCTAAAATGCCTCCCGGATGATATTTGGCAAAATCTTTATTGGAGAATCCCCTGTTTTCCAGTAGTGCTACTGCCAAGATATCTCCCACAATCATTTGAAGCGTGGTGCTGGTTGTGGGTGCCAAATTGTTGGGACAAGCTTCTCTTTCCATGGGAGTATGCAACAAATAATCAGCGTGTTTTGCCAAATAAGAATATTTGTCTGCAGTCAGTGCAATAATTTGATTGCCCAGATTTTTAATCAACGGAATCAAAACTTTGATTTCAGGTGTATTGCCGCTTTTTGAGAGCATCAAAACAATATCGTTTTTCTGAATGATGCCCAAGTCTCCGTGAATGGCATCTGAGGCATGCATAAATATGGCAGGCGTGCCGGTTGAATTGAGCGTTGCTACTATTTTTGTGGCAACATTGGCACTTTTTCCAATGCCGGTGATGATGAGTCTGCCCTTTGAATTCAAAATTGTTTGAACCACATTGACAAAGTTGCCGTCAATTTGATTGGAAAGATTTTTGATTGCCTCCAATTCAATTGAAATGCTGTTCTTTGCAGATGCTATAATTTTCTCGTTATGGTCTTCAGTTTTCAAAAAAAATAATTTTATTGGTTTTATTCAAAAGATTTTTTTACATTTGAATATGATTTTCGATACTATTAGCAAAATTAATATATTATCGGTTAATAATACGTTTTAAGAATAAAAAATTTGATATTGAAGAAGTTTTGAGCAATCAGATGACAAGGACAGACACAAACAACGTAAGAGAAGTCTTGAAGAGATATTTTGGATTTGATAAATTCAAAGGCTTGCAGGAGGGTGTGATTCAGAGTATTATGTCTGATCAGAACACATTTGCAGTGATGCCGACCGGTGGCGGAAAGTCACTGACCTATCAGCTTCCTGCATTGATCAAAGACGGTGTGGCTATTGTGGTTTCACCTTTGATTGCACTGATGAAAAATCAAGTGGATGCCCTTCGCGGCATTTCCGAGGAAAAAGGAATTGTTCATGTGTTAAATTCCACTTTGAATAAGACCGAAACCAGACAAGTCAAAGAAGATGTGGTCAGAGGAGTGACAAAACTTCTTTATATGGCACCGGAGTCTTTGAAGAAAGAAGAAAACCTGGAATTTTTCAAAACAGTTAAACTTTCCTTCATTGCAATAGACGAAGCTCATTGTATTTCAGAATGGGGACATGATTTCAGACCGGAATACGGCAATTTGAGAAAAATTATCAATCAAATCAATCCCGATATTCCGATTATTGCACTGACGGCAACAGCTACAACCAAAGTTCAGGAAGATATACTCAAAAATTTACATATTCAAGACGCCAATGTTTTCAAGGCATCATTCAACAGACCTAATCTCTTTTATGAAGTACGTCCCAAAACAAAAAACGTAGATAAAGATATCATCAAGTTTATCAAACAACGAGAAGGACAATCAGGAATTATTTATGCCTTGAGCAGAAAAACGGTTGAACAATTGGCACAAACGCTGCAAGTGAATGATATAAATGCCATTCCGTATCATGCAGGACTGGATTCAAAAACCAGAAGTAAGCATCAAGATATGTTTTTGATGCAAGATGCCGATATTGTTGTGGCAACCATAGCTTTTGGTATGGGAATAGATAAGCCCGACGTGAGATTTATCATTCATTATGATATGCCCAAGAGTTTAGAAAGCTATTATCAAGAAACCGGAAGAGCCGGAAGAGATGGTGGAGAAGGACATTGCTTGGCTTTCTATGCTTATCAAGATATTGAAAGATTGGAGAAATTTATCACTTCAAATAAAAGTATTGCTGAAAAAGAAATTGCAACGGCTTTGCTCAATGAAGTTGTTGCCTATGCAGAAACTTCCATGTCCAGAAGACAGTTTTTGTTGCATTATTTCGGTGAAGAATTTGATCCTGCCACCGGAGAAGGTGGAGATATGGACGACAACGTGAGAAATCCCAAGAAAAAAGTAGAAGCAAAAAATGAAGTGGCAAAAGTCTTGGATGTGGTTGGGCAAACCAAAGAAATTTATAAAGTAAAAGAGATTATCAATGTGCTTGTGGGGGTGGAAAATGCCTTAATCAAGTCGCATAATACGCATTTGCAAGAATTTTTTGGAATAGGAAAAGAAAAAGAAGAAAGATTTTGGATGGCTTTGATTCGTCAGCTTTTGGTCTCCGGATTGCTTAAGAAACAAATAGAAAACTATGGCATCCTCCAGTTGACGGAGCAGGGCAGAGCATTTTTGAAATCACCTGTTTCCTACATGATGACAGAAGATCACCGTTATGATGAAGAAGGCACCGGTGTTTCGGCAGCCGGACAGGGAAATACGGCTGTTGCCGATGAAAAATTACTCAAACTATTGAAAAGTCTGAGAAAAGATGTTTCCAAAAAGTTGGGAATTCCACCCTATGTGATTTTTCAAGAACAATCTCTGGCAGATATGGCGTTGAAATATCCCATTACAATTGAAGAGCTGTCTAGTGTTCACGGCGTAGGAGAAGGAAAAGCAAAAAAATTCGGAAAGTTGTTTATTGAACTGATTGCAAGATATGTCGAAGATAACGATGTGATCAGACCGGATGATTTTGTGATGAAGTCCACGGCAAATAAATCTGCGTTGAAAATTTTTATTATCAAAAACACAGACAGGAAAATTCCTCTTGAAGACATTGCCTCTGCCAAAGGGCTGACCATGGACGAACTGATTAAAGAAATGGAGCAAGTTGTCTATATGGGCACAAGACTCAATATTGACTACTATTTGGAAGATATATTGGATGAAGACCAGCAAGAAGAATTGCATGACTATTTCATCGAAGCCGAGACCGATAAAATCAGTGTGGCAATGGAAGAATTTGAAGGAGAGTATGAAGATGAAGAATTACGATTGTATCGAATCAAGTTTATCAGTGATATTGCCAATTAGTCAACAGGCTTTTTTCTATTCTTTTTATAAGCATTCCTGGTCTGAAAATCAAAATGTTTTAACCCGATATATTTGAAAGCATATCCAATTGCGGAACGATTCAAATATCGATCCAAGTCCTTTTCGTTTTGTTGTGTAAACCAGTGCCGAAGTGTATTGATTTCTACATTAAACTTTTGTTTTGGGACATTATATTTAAACAGCTGATTATCATTTATATACAAAATTTCTCCAATCTTGTTTCGTTGAATCTTGAAGAACGATTTTTTATTCAAAATTGGTCTGTAATATTTCAACATTTTTCCAAAATTATTTTGTGGAATAATCAAATGATTACAAGTTTTACACACATGCAGTTCTATATGAAGAAAGTGTTGTTTCTCAGATAGCACTCCATTGCAGTGACAACAGTGAATATTGTCTTCCGTACTGATTTTTTCAAAGTTTGATAAGTCGAATTTTTTTTTATGCGTTGACAGTGCCAAAACCGTTTTCAAAAGTCTGAATTGGAGATAGATAAGAAAGAAATAAATCGGAAAAAAGAAAATATTCAAACTCGGGTCGAATATAAATCCGTCGTATAAACCGTGCGCCAAGGTTGAAATGACGAAAGCCAGTATTAATCCGATATAGTTTTTTTTGATTTTTTTATGGATAAAATAGGCCGTTCCCATATAAACAGAAAAAGAAATATGTCCGATGGTGGCAAATATAAATCGTTGGGCAAGAATCGTATAAGCATGTCTTGCTTCCAAGGCGTAAAAAATATTTTCAATAACCGAAAAGCCCAATGCAATGGCGGCAATATATATGAGTCCGTCTACAATCTCGTCAAATTCCTTTTTTATAATTCCAAATAGAACCATCAAGGTGAAGAATTTGGCAAATTCTTCAACAGCGCCCACTAGAATGGCATCGACAAAATTTAATTTCGGATGGATAAACAGATAGATAAAAGAAGCCGTGGCAACAGAAACAATTCCTCCGATAAAAGAAAACCACAGCAATCTGCCCAAAGGTTCTTTATCATACTTATCATAGTTGCGGATGCGAAGCAAGAAAAGAAATCCTATGGCGTAGCTGATTAGTGCAAGAACAATCATGAGTTTTGTTGAGAAAGGTTTTTAGAATTATCCGCATTGATATTGACAATTGCAAAAATCATTATAATTGCACTTATCCATTGAACAGGACTGAGTATGTGCCCGTTGAAAAAATAGTCAAAGAAAATGGCTGAAATAGGAAAAAATAATTCCATGATAGTGGCAACAATTGCCTTGACCTTTTTAAGTCCGTAATAGTAGAGAAAAATGGCTCCGGATCCGGTTGTGACGCCAATGATTCCGATGATTTGCCAATTTTGCACGGTGATTTGCTCAAAATCAGATAGATGTCCGTTGAGCAGGACGATAAAAAACATGATAATGCTTGTCATGCCATATCTAAAAAAGGTTGCGGAGACAAAGTCCAATTTTCCTAATATTTTTTTACTGAATACCGTGGAACTGCCAAAACTAAAAGCTGCCAAGACGGCAAACAGAGAAGCATAAATTGTATTTTGGTCTTTGCTGAATCTGGGCAAATGCAAGCCGAATGTGAGAAAATATCCGGCAATCAGTGCAATGATTGCCCACAGAATGAAATTTTTTCGAAGTTTTTCTTTGAGAAAAAGTGTGGCTAATGCAATGGCAAATATCGGTTGGAGTTTTTGCAATAGCACCACAATCGACAAGGATTTGAAATTTACCAGAAACAAAGCTTTTACGATTGCCAAGGTTCCGATTGAACCGCCGAGCAATGCCACCATGAACAGGGAAAAGATTTCAGGTCTGTTCAGTGTTCTGAGAAAACCATATCGTTTATACAGGAACGGGTTCATCAACAAAAACGGAACCAAATGTAGGATAAAAACAACAAAAGCCACATTCAGATTGTATAGTCTAGGTGTTAGCACAATGCCGTCAAATCCCCAGAAAGAAGCAGAAATGGCAATGGCTATTGCACCGATAATCGCATTTTTTTTGTTTGATAAAATTTGTTCCATTTCCCTTGAAATATGTAAAGTTGCTTGTCGGGCAGCTCTGTGTTGTTTATCTTATTCTTTTAATAGTTCGGTAATCAAATTTTCCAATTGTTGTCCCCTGAGATTTTTTCCTCTGATGATGCCTTTGGCATCCAAAATAAAAGTTGCGGGAATGCCTCTTACGTGATATTGTGCAGCGATTGGGTCTTGCCAAAATTTGAGATTAGATACATGGTTCCATTCCATTTTGTCATCAGCAATTGCTTTAGTCCAAGCATCTTTTTTTTTGGGTCTGTCCAAAGAAACACTGATAATGTTCAGCCCGTCTTTGTGATATTTTTTATAGATTTTTACCACATTCGGATTTTCAGCTCTACAAGGGCGACACCAAGACGCCCAAAAATCGATGATGGTCACTTTTCCCATAACCTCTTTTAGAGAAAGCGTTTTTCCTTCCGGAGTGGGGGCGGAAAAATCGGGTGCTTGTCCGCCAATGGCAGTTGCGCCTTTTGCCAAAATCTCTGATTTTATATTTTTTCCGACTGATGTTGATTGCAGATTCTTAGAGAATTGTTCTAAACTTTTTTTGATAAAACTAAAATCTGCATTGGAATCATTAGCCAATTTTTCCAAAACCAACAAACCGACAATATCCTTGTTTTCAGAAATAAAGCGCTTGTCATATACATTTATTTTTTCTCGCCATGTCATGAAAACTTGTCTGATTGAGTCTTTTTTTCTTCTGTCTGTTGTTTGCTGAAATTGTTTGAATAAATCTTTGGTGCTTTCGTTTTCTTTACTCAAGTAGGCATAATAGGCATAAAGCTTTTTGGTCATGGCAGAAGTCCCGTCTATTTTTGATTTGATGGGGTTGCCTGCATCAACATTCATGTCGATGTTCCCGTCTCCCATAAGGGCAATAATCGGTCTCTGCATATTTTCAATTTTGATAAGACGGATATCAGGGGTCTGTTTTGGGAAGTCAAAACTAAACTTATTGTCTTTGACGAGAGAGCTGTCGATGAGCACTTCTTTTTTGTTCTCTACTTTATAGAGTTTTACTTTTTTATTTTCAAAATTACTGATGTTTCCGACCAATTTATAGTTTGTTGTTTCCGGTGCAATATTTTTTTTTGCAGTACTGCAAGCACCTAACAACAAAACTGCCAGAACAATAATATTAATTCGCTTCATGTATTTATATTTTTTTTATAATATATTGTTTATCAATTTGTTCTATTTTATTTAACGGCAATTCCTAAATATCCAAAACAGCTTTTTTTCTTTACTCCGAGCCATAAGCCTGAACTTAGATTTGCCTTTCTGAAAATTTCAGGAGAGACTTCGGTAAATTAAAAATTACTTTTCTTCAAGCAACTCTTTTATTTTTTCTTCCAATTGATTTCTTCTCAGGTTTTTGGCTCTGATGACACCGTTTTTGTCTAAGATGAAAGTTTGTGGAATTGACCTGACATTGTATTGTCGGGCAATGGGATCTTGCCAATGTTTGAGAAAAGAAACATGGTTCCATTCCAATTTGTCATCGGCAATGGCTTTGAGCCAAGCATCTTTGTTTTTATCCAAAGAAACACCGATGATGTTCAATCCTTTTTTATGATATTTCTTATAGATCTCGACCACAAAAGGATTCTCTCCTCTACAAGGACGACACCAAGAAGCCCAAAAATCAATAACGGTGACTTTTCCCATAACATCTTTAAGAGAGAGTTTTCCGCCTTCCGGAGTGGTGGCTTCAAAATCGGGGGCCTTGCTCCCGATTGAAGTAACCGCTTTTCCTTTCACAATTTTAAAGGCGTTTTTTACATTGTCAAGTTTTTTGATTTCCTCAGACATGCCGTCATAAAGTTTTTTCAGTTTGTTGAAATTGGGTTCTGTTTTTTGATCAAAAGCCACTTTTTCAAAAACAATGGCACCAACCAAGTTGTCTTTGTTTTTTTCGATGAACTTATAGTCAAATTCCAATCTGTCGTCATTCACTTTCAGATATTGATTATAGATGTTTGTCTTATCTTTTTCACTGCCTTTTTGTTGCGCAAATTGATACAGTTTTCCTAGTTTTTCTTGCTTGTCGGAGAACATTTTCAAATCGTCCAAATAATCATAAAGAACTTTATTCATTCCACTGCTTAAAACGGAGGAGTTTCTGATGTGTTGTGCGTTTAGATCGACCTTGATATCTTTTCCTTTTTCCATAATCAAAGGAAGATCACTGGGAATTCCACTTACGCTCAAATAGAGCATTTCAGGCTTGTCAACTTTGGTGCCTACGGTGAAATGACCTTCTTTCATTGTTGTGGAATCAATAGTGACTTGTTTTTGTCCTTCATAGCGGAAAAGTTTTACTTCATTGTTTCCCATGCCTGTACCTGTTCCTTCGACCTTTACGTTGAAATCTTGTTTTTTTTCTTGATTGCAGGCAGATAATAATATCAAGCCTGTCATCAATAAAACGAATACTTTTTTCATGTTTATATCTTTTCAAAAATTAATTAGTGGCAAAGATACTAAAAAGAGGGAGATTGGCAAGTGAGAGCGTTCTCTGTTTTGGATTGATAAAGTTTTAGAAGAAATTCGAAAAGTTTTTAAAATTTTCCGGATTTGAATACTTTCATTTCTTTTAGACGATGCATGCCAAAAAATGGCATAAACATTTTCTGATTGAGACTTTTTATTATCTTTGTTGTTCATCTCAAAAAAATAAAAAAAATGAAACAAATTCTTGTATTTCTATCTCTGATACTTTTGTTGATATCTTGTGGCAATAATCAAAAAGAGAGAGAACCGAAAACAACTGATAACACCGTGATAAACAAAGAAAAATTAAAGTTTGAAGACGAAATGAAGACAAAGTTGAATCAATATGCAAAAGTGAAATTGACCACAGAACTTTCCAAGCTGACCGAAGACGAAAAACAGATGATTACTCATTTGATGAAAGCCGTGAGTTATATGGATGATATTTTTTGGCAACAGACCTATGGCGATAAAGAAGCTTTGATGAGCAAAATTGAGAATGATCTAACCAAACAATATGCGGAAATCAATTATGGACCATGGGACAGAATGGAGGATAACAAAGCGTTTGTAAAAGGAACAGGAGAGAAATTTGCAGGTGCCAATTATTATCCGAAAGATATGACCAAAGATGAGTTTGAAAAAGTGAATTTGAAAGGAAAGAAGAATTTATACACTTTGATTCGCCGAGACGAGAGCGAAAAACTATATGTTGTTCCTTTTTATAAAGCTTATGAGAAATACAATAAAATGGCTGGTGCAGAGCTGGTTGAAGCTTCAAAATTTGCCAAAAACCAAATGTTTAAAAAATATTTGTTGGCAAGAGCCAAGGCATTGTTGAATGATAACTATCAACCAAGTGATATGCTTTGGATGGATATGAAAACCAATCATATCGATGTGGTTATCGGTCCTATTGAAACCTATGAAGACCAATTGTTTGGTTATAAAGCCGCCAATGAAGGTTATGTATTGGTGAAGGATATGGACTGGAGCAAAAAATTGGCACGTTATGTAAAATTTCTGCCGGAATTGCAAAAAAATCTGCCGGTTGCCGATGATTATAAACAAGAAAAACCCGGTGCGCGGTCAGACCTAAATGCCTATGACGCTATTTATTATGCGGGAGAAGCCAACACGGGCGGAAAAACCATTGCCATCAATTTGCCGAATGATGAAGAAGTTCAGCTCAAAAAAGGCACCAGACGCTTGCAGCTTAAAAATGTGATGAAAGCCAAGTTTGAAAAAATTTTAGTGCCTATTGCCGATATGATCATAGACCCGAGCCAACGAAAATATATCAAATTTGATGCATTTTTTGCCAATACCATGTTTCATGAGGTAGCACATGGTTTGGGAATCAAAAATACAATCAACGGGAAAGGAAAGGTCAGAACAGCACTCAAAGAACACTATTCTGCCATTGAAGAAGGAAAGGCAGATATTTTGGGACTTTATATGGTTGACCAATTACACAAAAAAGGAGAATTAGGCGGTGATATGAAAGATTATATGACCACATTTATGGCAAGCATTTTCCGTTCCATTCGCTTTGGCGCCGCAGACTCTCATGGCGTTGCCAATATGATTCGTTTCTATTATTTTGAAGATAAAGGCGCTTTTGTTAGAAATGAAGACGGCACCTATAAGGTGAATTATGATAAAATGTATGATGCGATGAAAGATTTATCCGCCTTGATTCTGAAATTGCAAGGAGACGGAGACTATAAAGCTGTCGCAAAACTGGTTAAAGAAAAAGGTGTTGTAGGAAAACAATTGAAAAAAGATTTGCAAGGCTTAAACGATGCCAAAATTCCGGTTGATATCATTTTTGAACAAGGAGCAAAAGTGTTGGGAATAGAATAAAAATATTGATATATTCATCTCATTTATTGAGGTACCGATAAATTAAATTGAAATAAACCTACTAGGTTTTCAAAACCTAGTAGGTTTATTTTAATGACACCAAAAGTTAGTAAGAATAAGCAAATAGCGGAGCTTAAAGTTGCAAATTTTTCGGATGGCTACTTTTGGTACGCAATATAATCGCGCACCGGCGGGGGTTGCCATCGGCTACAAGCCGGTAGGAGACATCTCGATATAATCCTTGTACACGCAGGGTGTGACAACAAGGCTATTTCTTTGCGTCTTGTTATGCCAACTTCATAAAGTTTGAGTTTTTTATTTAAAATTATTCTTTTTTTCCTATATGATCATTCCATTCTTTTGGTTTAGGTGTATGCAATTTCCCGACAGATTTGGCAACGATGGTTGAAACGGTTGCATCTCCGGTCACATTGATTACGGTCCGCATCATATCCAGTGGTCTGTCAATAGCAAAAATCAATGCCAAGGCAATAGGCAATTTGTCTGATGGAAATCCTAAAGCTTCCAAAACAATTACAAGCATAATCATTCCGGCTCCCGGAACAGCGGCGGCTCCAATGGATGCGAGCAGAGCGGTGAGCACGATGGTCATTTGGTTGGCAAAACCCAATCCTTCGGGCCAAAGCACTTGCAAGATGAAAACGGCAGCCACAGCTTGATACAGACTGGTGCCGTCCATGTTCACAGTGGCGCCAACCGGCAGCACAAAACTGGAAACTTCTTTGTCAACACCCACGTGTTCTTCTACGCGTTCCATGGTGACGGGAAGCGTGGCAGCACTGGAACTACTTGAAAATGCCAAGAGTTGTGCCGGCGCCAGTTGCTTGAAAAACCATAGCGGATTTTTTCCGGCAAAAAAATAAACCATCAGCATATATACGCCTAGCATCAATATCAACCCGATGACTACGGTTCCACCATATTTCAATAGACTATTCAGTAGTTCCCAATCTCCGGCGGTGCCCACTATAACATTGGCAATCAGGGCAAAGACGGCATAAGGAGCCGTGAGCATGATCAAATCAACCATTTTCAGAATGGCTTCATTCAGTGAATCAAAAATATCTTTTAGCGGGGCAGCTTTATGTTCGGGAATCAGAATCAGTGTAATTCCCAAAAAAATGGCAAAGAAAATGACTTGCAGCATATTGGAATTGCTTCCCATTGCCTTGAAAATATTATCAGGAATCATATCGACAACAAACTGTAGTTTGGGCTTGGCTTTTTGTTCTTTTGCCGTTTTAATTTTTTTTGCAATTTTTTTATTTCCGGCATAAGTTTGCTCCAATTTATGAACGGTTTCCTGAGAAATTCCCGCTCCGGGTTGAGCAAGATTGACACTGATCAGTCCGATTGAAATGGCAAAAATTGTTGTAGAAATATATAGCCCGATGGTTCTCAGCCCGATGGTTTTGAACTTTGCAATGTCTTTCAGGTCGGAGACACCTTTAATCAGAGAAGCAAGAATCAAAGGAATAGCAATGAGTTTCAGCAGGTTGACAAATATTTTTCCGATGGGAGCAATCCAATCATAGACCAATTGTTTTCCGTAAGGTATTTTTAGGAATAAGAATCCGAAGACGAGACCCAGCCCCATTCCAATCATGATTTGCCAATGCAGAGGTAGTCCTTTTTTTTCTTTCATATATTTATATTTTATTGTTAATCAATTTGTTATGTTTTGTTATTTTGTTTTTTACCAATCTTTTAGCTCGGGGCTATTAACTTTAATCCCCGCGGGATTTGTCTATAAAAATGATTAACACTTCATCATTCATCACTCGTTGATTTCCGAATCGCTTCGCTCTCGGGATTTCGTTTTGCTATGCTCAATTCAACTTTTTTCCTTACACATGCTGAATTATGATTTAAGAAGCCTTTTTGCAGCAAATGAACTTTCAAAAGCAAGATTTACTTCTAAAATCTGCAGCTGCTTTGTTCTTGAAATTTTCTTTAGCCATACTTTCAATCCATATTTATAGTTCATAACTTCACAAATTGCTCTACTTAACTTCATGAACTTTTTACTTTCGTCACGTCGAGTGATAAAGCTCCGCTTCGTCATATCGAGACGTCTTTTTCCTTTGAGTCTTTCATTGCCTTATCTATCAGAATAAAATCCAATATAACCATTGCAGCCAATGCTTCAACAATAGGAACGGCACGCGGCACAACACAAGCATCATGTCTTCCTTTTCCTTCCAGTTCTATAATATTTCCTTGTTTGTCAATGCTTTGTTGAGATTTCATGATTGTTGCAACGGGTTTGAAAGCTATTTTAAAATAGATATCCATGCCATTGCTGATGCCTCCTTGTATGCCTCCTGAAAAATTTGTTTTTGTACTCTCATCGGGATTAAATAAATCGTTATGTTCACTGCCTGTCATTTTACTTCCTTCAAATCCGCTGCCATATTCAAATCCTTTGACGGCAGGAATACTCATCATGGCATATGCCAGGCGTGCCTGTAATTTGTCAAAAACAGGTTCTCCCAATCCAACGGGGACATTTTTGATAACACAAGTGATTTGTCCGCCTATTGTATTGCCGTTTTTTTGGGTGGTTTCAATTTTTTTGGTGAATTGTTCTGCCATTTTCAGGTCGGGACAGCGAACGGCAGTTTGTTCGGTCAGGCCTAAGTTTAGTTCTGGATAGGATTTATTCAACTGGAGTTCTCCTACTGCGTTTACGTAGGCAGAGATATTTATATTCGGGATGACTTGTTTGGCAATGGCGCCGGCAACAACAATGCCGGCAGTGCTTCTGGCAGAAGCTCGTCCGCCACCACGGTGGTCTCTGATGCCATATTTTTTTTCATAGGTAAAATCTGCATGTGAGGGCCGATAAGCATCTTTTAGGTGTTCATAATCAGCTGATTTTTCATTTGTGTTTTCAATGATGAAACCTATAGGTGTTCCGATGGTTTTTTCGTTAAAAATACCGGAAAGAAATTGAACGCGATCTTGTTCTTTTCGTTGTGTGGTCAGCTTGGATTGCCCGGGTTTGCGCCTATTTAATTCATGTTGAATATTTTCAAAATCCAATGAAATATTGGCAGGAATCCCGTCAATAATCCCGCCAATAGCGGTTCCGTGTGATTCGCCAAAAGAAGTCAGCCTAAAAATTTTTCCAAAGGTGTTGCTCATTCAATTGATTTAAAGTCCTAAAAGTACAAAGATTTTTTATACTTTCGTATAAAGAGAATTTATGATGGAGCAATTATATACATTTTTCATTTATTCGGCACTACTGATTTTAGTGATGTTATTGGCAGAATTTTCGTTTAAAGTATTGAAATTTAATACGGAATGGACAAGAAAAATAGCGCATATAGGTTCCGGAATTGTGGCTTTGAGCTATCCGGATTATGTCAAGAGTCATTGGATTGTTTTGGCATTAACGGTGAGTTTTATGCTGATTCTTTATTTTTCAAAGAAGTTTGGTTTGTTTAAATCTATATTTTCCGTAGGCAGAAAATCTCACGGCGAATTGTTTTTTGTATGGAGTTCATGGCTACTGTTTTGGTTGTTTTTATATACGGGAAAAGTGATTTATTTCTATTTGCCCTTTAGCATTGTTGTTTTTGCCGATCCAGCTGCAGCTTTGTTGGGCAAAGCCTATCCACTGAAAAAATATACGATTTTGAAAAGCACAAAATCTTATGCCGGTTCGTTCACGTTTTTTTTGGTCTCTTTTTTCTTGACATATTATTTTGTCAGACAGACTGCCATATTTGAACATATTTTTTATTTTAGTTTGGTACATGCTTTTGTGTTGACATTGGTAGAAGCAATCTCGTCAAAAGGTTGGGATAATTTCAATATTCCGTTGGTTTCGGTCTTGATGATATATTTTTTAGTCTAGTCGTGTCTATTTTAAATAATGCGTTATAAAAAATAACAACATATGAAAACAATCACCATCACAGGATTAGACGGTAGCGGAAAATCCACTCATGCAAAACTCTTGGCAGAAAACTTGCCCAACAGCAGAATAGTTTCCGTGTGGGATATTATCACCAGAAAAGAATTTCATTCTTGGACGGTTTATAATTTTCCGCCGAATGTAGATAGATATGTTGTCAATTTAGATGCATTGAGTCGTTCATTATTTATTTTTCATGCTTTTCATGAAGCCTACCAGCGGGCAATGCAATCAGATGCCGATTTCTTGATTTTTGATTCTGACTGGTATAAATATTGGGCGGTGGAGCAGGCAATGGGTGCTCCTGCTGCCTTTGGAGATTTTCTCAAGACACAATATCAAACTTCAGACTATATTTTCTATTTGGAATTGTCGGTTGAAACAGCTTTGAAGCGCAAACATAAGTTATCGCTTTATGAAAGTGGAGATATCAGCCGTCCAAATCCGGAAAAATTTCTGGAAATTCAAAGGCGTGCTCAGAAAATCATTGAGGATATTTTGCCCGAGAAAACCATAAAAATCGATATGCGTAAGGGCAAGGATGAAGTGCATGAGGAGATTTGGAATATTCTTTCTTATATGGGTTTTTGAGTGATAGATAGTTTTGTGTTAGGCAAAACATTATTTTTTGTGTTTAATCAGTTCAAAGGCGCTGTCAAATTTTTTGAGAATTTCCTCCCACTGATAATATTTTTTTACGTAGTTTTTTCCATTGTTTCCGATTTCACTTTTTTCTTTTTCGGTTAGAGATAATGTTTTGTTAAGAATATTTGAGAAATTTTCGAATCCACGATAGCTAAAACCCGCTTCACTGCGTTTGATATGGTCGTCCAAAACATCGCAGTAAGCATTGGCAATAACGGGAACACCTTGCTCCATGGCTTCAAGTGTTACCATAGATAGACTTTCAAACTTTGATGGAATAATTAATGCTTGAGCATTCAATAACCATTGATATTTTTCATCATCTGAAATAAATCCGGTGAAAATCACTTGTTTTCCGGCTGAAAATTCAGATACATTTTGCCCGATGAGCACAAGACGAATTTCAGGATTATGTTCTGTATATTTTTCAAACCACCGGATCAGCTCTCCCATATTTTTTGAAACATCAATTCGACCGATATAAACAAAGTATGGTTGTTTGATAGGAGATTTATATTTTTTATAATTCATTTTTTCAATGCCTACACCGGCAATATCGTTAGGTTTTTCTTGTGCAATCGGATAGGTTTTTTCTACGAGTTCTTTTTCGCTTTCACTGTTGTACATAATAAAACCTACTTTTCGAAATAAATTTTCGTAGCCTTTATAATAGAAAGGCGGCTCGTCATGTGCCGTTGGAATCAGAATGCTTTTGCGGGCGACTTCGGGCAGTCCGATATTGGTGGGGTAGTACAAATAAGTAAAAAAGATGAAAACATCATACTTTGATTTGTTCTCTTTAAGAAAATCAACCAATCCTTCGCAATATGGTCCTTGATGAATCAACCATTTTTGAAAACTTTTTTTACTCGGTTCAAAACAGCCAAGTCGATCAAAAAAACTAAACAAGCCAAATCTTTTGAATAGTCTGTGATGTCGGCGAGTTTTGTTCATTCGTCGAATATATTTTCTGTATTGAACATGATTTTTTTTTACTGATGGAAAGCGAAGTATTTCTATATTGTTGATGATTTCTTTGCTGTTGTTGAGTTGATTATCCCATTCGTTATATGATTTTGATTGTGTTGTAATAACCCTTACCTCGTGTTTATTGTTGAGTTGTTCTGCCAATTGTTTGGCGTGCAATTCTGCCCCACCATTAATTTCTTTGCCATATCTCTGGACGACGATGCCTATTTTCATAAATATGCTTTTAGATTTAAAAAATGATTCGGATTTCTGACATGGGCAAATTTACTGTTTTTATTAGAGACTAGATTAAATTCTTGATTGAGATTTTTTGGGGGAGTCATAAAATTAATACATTTGTAGTTTTAAAAAAAGGATGCTAATGTCTAGAAATACGTTGTTTATAAAATATAAATCTTTGGTTTATAATAGATTTTCATGGATTTCCATTTTATTTATTCTGTATAGTTTGGCATTGTATTTTTCAAACTATTCAATGTATAAGCTAAATGTGAAGTCTTTTACCACTTTTTCATTTGTTTCATATTTTTTCTGGACAGAGATTGGTGTATTATTGCAATATCTTCATCATAAAATCAGAATGGCACTTATCACGCTTCTGTCTTTTTTATGGGTGTTAGTCCTGTCTATGGGATATTTTTTATTCAGAGAATTTAAAGAGTTTTTATCTACAGGATTGTTGATATTTTTGAGAGATCAACCTGTATATTTTTGGAGTTATACAAAACACATTGTTATGAATCCCTTGTCAATGGGAGCTATTGTTGTTTTTACTTTATTATTTGTCTTTTTGTTTAAAAAGAAAGTTGCTGTTCCGAGCAGCAAAGCATATATATTGGTTTCCATACTGATTCTTATGGTGGTCAATTGGAAATTAAATACGGGTAAAATCCATCATCAAAAAGATTTTATTCCAATGGATATTCATACTTTATATTCGGTTAAACTAGGAATGAAGGACAACGATAAATTGAAACCTTTTAGACATATTTTCACTCCGGATCTTCCAATATTGGTTGGTGATAAATCACGTGAATATCGTTGGAATATTGTGTTGATTGTTTTTGAATCGTTCAGCAAAGAACCTTTATCGTTCTACGGATTTGATAATGATTATACTCCTTTCATGCACCGATGGATTCAGACTGAGCAAGACCAATTTATATTGATGCATAATGCCATGTCTATATCGGGGGCAACAGATGTTAGTATGCCATCAATGTACACCGGCGTGGGGCCGGAAGAAGCATATTCAAAGTTGATATCTGCTCCATTTCTTTGGGATTATGCCAAAAAAAATGATTATGAAACGCTTATTGCCACTTCGCAATCTCAAGAATGGAAAGGCTTTAAGGAGTATATAGAAGATGAGAATTTAGACCATTATTTTTATCCTGAAAAACTTAAATTGCCTTTGATTAATGATGTGGGCGCAGATGATTTGACTGTTTTGGAAAATATTGAGAATGAGTTTGTAAGCATGAAATATCCTTTTTTCTTTTACTATAATACCAATGCGACTCACGGACCGTATCAGAATAAATCCCCAAAAATTAAGGATTATAAAGGGATAAAATCCAGATATGGAAGAGCTTTGTTCATCACAGATAAAATTGTAGAGAAGATAGTAAATGTTGTTAAAAAGAGAGGGGAGTTGGATAAAACTATTTTTATTTTTACGGCAGACCATGGAGATTATACCGTAAAAAGAAGACAAAGATTGAGCTCTTTCTTCAAAGAAGCATTAGATATTCCCATGATGTTTAGATTTCCTAAATCTTGGACGGAAAAACATGCCACACAGATGAAGATGATACAAGAAAATAGCGGAAAGACCGTAACAAATTTAGATATAGCTCCTACAATTTATGAACTTTTATATGCAAAAAAAGCATCAAAAAATTCATATTTTTCCGGACGAAGCTTGTTTGATACAATTAGCGCAAACAGACTGATTATTTGTTTGAGCACAAATGACACAAGACATTATAGTGCAGAGGGTTTTGGCTTTTATAAGGGAGATGAGTCATTTATTTTTCATGATAACACAGGGTTTCACTACTATGACATCAAAAATGATCCCAAGCAGTTAAAGGATGTTATTGACAGCATCGCGCCAAACAAAAGAAAGTATTATGATTCTATTATTTTGCATAATAGATATCTAAAGTTGGTTTTGGATCGACACAGAAAATAGTCATAAACTTCTGTGTGCGAGAATTTGATTTTCTAATAGAATTTCATCCAAGGAAATTCATCGGTTAAGCTTTGGATTTCTCTATTTGTTTTTTGCTGAAAATCAGCGAATTGCGCTGAATCTTTCCGAAAAGGTCTGTGTTGGGTGTTTTTGCGTATTTTTTCCACTTTTTTCATGGTTTGCAAGCCGGTATCGCTGAAAATGGCTTGTTTGAATTTGTGCCAGACATAATCCACAGCCATTGTGTTGGGGTGCAATAAGTCATCTTCATAAAAACGATAGTCACGCAGATCGTCCATCAGAATTTCATAAGAAGGGAAATAAAAAACATGCCGGTTATCAACAAAATGATGGAGACTATCCAAGAGTCTTGCTTTGCTGTGTTGGTTTTCGGCAAAACCGTCTTTGAGATGACGAACAGGACTGAGTGTAAGCAAAATTTTCAGCTTTGGGTTGATTTGACGGAGCAACGAGATGATTTGATTGATTTGTGTTTTGATTTCGTCAGTTTGCATCAATTGTTTGTCAAATGCTTTTTGGGGCACTTTGTGGCAATTGCTCACAATTTTTCCGGTTTCTTTGAGTTTATAAATCCAAGCGGTTCCAAAAGTGAAAATAGCCAGATTTGTTTCGAGCAAGAATGAATGAGTATGCGCCATTTTTTGGTTGATATGATCAAGCATTTCTGTTTTGCTTGAATGATTTTGGGAAGAATGAAGCTCATAACTTTTCCAAGAACCATTGAGATGAAACAAATCTTTTTCTTCAAAAAATTGTTGTTTAATCACCCGTTCCAGAATATTTCTGATTGAAAAAGGGTTGAAAATGATTCCGAATGTGTTGATTTGATGCTGAAATTGAAAATAGTCCATTTTTTGACCGATATGATTCACAAAACAAGATCCCAGACCAAATATTTTGGAATGGTAGTCAATCTGAAAATCATATTTGTTAATTTCTATTTCCGTTCGGAATTTCATGCGTGTTCTTGAATTTGTTCTTGAAAAAATATCTCCAACTCATTTAGGGTGTTGGTGTTTGTTTCTATGTCTTTTACAATCAATCCTTTATCGAGCACAACAATTCTATCGGTTACCTCGGTGATATGTCCTAAATCATGACTGGAAATCAGCAAAGTGACTTCTTTATCTTTTCTGAGTTGGTTGAGCAAAGTTTTCAATCTGATTTGTGTGCTGGGATCTAAATTGGCAAAAGGTTCGTCAAGAACAATCAGTTTAGGATTTCCAATCAATGCACCGACAATGCCAACTTTTTTTTGATTTCCTTTTGACAGATCACGAATATATTTTTCTTTTCCTAGAATTTCGTCATTGAAAAAATCTTTGAAATAGTCTAAAAAATCGTGGAGTTCCTGCTTATCGACACCGCGTAGGTTGGCAAGAAATTCAAAGAATTCTTCAGGAAACAAATAGCTGATGATAAAAGTTTCATCGATATAGGCGGTGGTGAAAGGTTTCCATTTTTCGCTTTTGTTCACTTGAATATCATTGATTTTGATATATCCGGCAGTGGGCGGAATCAAGTCTAATATCAGGTTGAACATGGTTGTTTTTCCTGCGCCGTTATTGCCAACAAGCCCGAAGCTTTGTCCGCTTGGAATTTGAATGTTTTCAATGTCCAAAACATTTGTTCCGCTATAGTTTTTACTAAGTTTTTCAATGTTTATCATTCTGATTCGTTTTTGCTGAAAGCATGTATGGTTTTATATTTTCGTTTGATGTATAGTCCGGACAGAAAGTCCAGGAACAGGTTTTTAAAAATAAGTCCGAGTATTCCCATGACTGCCATGATGCCGAAGGCATAATATAACCCGAAGAATTTCAATACCAAAAAATAGATGGCAATAGGAATTCCTATACGCAGCATGGAAAGCATCATAATTTTCATATTGAAATTTGCCGTGTTGTCAAAAGCTTTTACTTTTTGGTTGAGCTTGATGGGTGTGGTGGTGAAAAGTCCGGTGAGCAGCACCAAATGGATATTCAGTCCTATATTGAAAACCGCCATAGCCATAATCATCAAGAAAATATCTTTTCCGAAATAGATAAAAGGAAGGCTTAAAATGCCTAATATCATCACAGAAAAGGTCATCAGCCACCATTTGGCATCTAAATATTGTCTGTAGTTAAGACTTTGACTCATCAGAAGCCTATAATGCTCGCTGTCCCAAGCCGGAATATAACTTCCGAAATTGATGATATAGGCACCCGTGAGCATGATTGCCCACAGCACTTTCATGAATTCGTTGTGACTGTATAGGGAAGTTCCATAGATCAAAAAACCGAAAATATAGATGATTCCGATGCTCAACAATGATTGTTTGGGTCTTTTGTTGCGCCAAATCATCCTGATATCGTTTTTGATGAACCCTCCAATGATGCCGAAACGATTTGTCCAATTGAGTTCCAACTTGCTGACTTTTGATTTTTTGCCGTTTTTCAGGGCATCGTCCAAGTAAAAGCGGTTATAGACAAAACGATAGATGGTTTTGTATAGCAGCAGTGTTGTTGCAATGGGAATCAGCGCAAAAAACGGATTGGTATATGTTTCATAGAAAAAATCACCCAAAGGTGCCAAATAGGGTGTAATCACTTTGATTTTGACGATAAGCAGAATAAGAAAAATGCTCATAAATCCGCCGATAATCGGGCTTTTTTCAGCAAAAATCAGCGCCAGATTGATGAAAATCAGTGTGCTGATTACAGAGATTAGCCAAGAAATAACTCCCCATATTTGGTAGTGATGTGTCAGCAGAATTGCGGCATAAACCAATACGGAGATCGTTAGAATCAGATTGACGGGACTGAGCAGATTTCTAAAAATATGATAGTTGACAATCTTTTTTTTGGCAATGGGTAAAAGCATGTAGGGCTTCACTTTCAGGCTATTGAACGAGACGTACATTAAAAGATAGATAATGATGAAAAAGAAGATATAGATATGTTCATTTGCCTTGATAAAAGGGTCTGCATCGGGATATTTTTCTTTGAACACGAAGAAAGCGATAAAAGCAAGCCCAACCATATATAGAGAAAGAAAAAGATAGCCGATAATTGCCAGAATTTTTAGGGCTAGTTTTTTGGAAAAGTTGGGTGCCCGAAGAAAACTTTTCCATTCCAATCTGAGAAAATCCGTATATTTCATTGGCGTCTTTTAAGCGTGTTTCAAATATACATTATTTTTTTGTTTTTGAACGCCTGTAGCCTTCCCTAAAAACCGGATTGTTTTATTTAAACCTACTAGGTTTTTGAGACCTAGTAGGTTTATTTCAATTGATGACACCAAAAGTTAATAAGGATAA
>CAZAXU010000033.1:0-23343 GCA_964489245.1 uncultured Flavobacteriaceae bacterium | reverse complement strand
TACCACAAATCAAAAAAGGAGATTGAAGACAGAGAAAGAATTAAAAATAATTTTACTTAAACCACTCAATCTAAAGTATTTTCATACGGTATATTTTAACACAACTTAGCTTAAAATTATTTTCAATTTCCGCAAAAATATTTGTACTTTTGCGTCTTTATGAGAAAGCCCAAATCTAAATATATTTTTGTAACCGGCGGGGTTACTTCTTCCTTAGGTAAAGGAATTATCTCCGCATCTTTGGCAAAACTACTGCAAGATAGAGGCTTTTCCGTTACCATTCAAAAACTGGATCCTTATATCAATGTTGATCCCGGGACTTTGAATCCCTATGAACACGGTGAGTGTTTTGTGACTGATGACGGTGCCGAAACAGATTTGGATTTAGGGCATTATGAACGCTTTCTGAATATTCGCACTTCGCAAGCTAATAATGTGACTACCGGAAGAATTTATCAAAGTGTGATTGAAAAGGAACGAAAGGGAGAATTTCTCGGAAAAACCGTTCAAGTAATTCCGCATATCACCGATGAAATCAAGAATAGAATCCAGATTTTAGAAAAAAAATGTAATTATGATATCATAATTACGGAGATAGGAGGAACGGTGGGCGATATAGAATCACTCCCTTATATCGAGGCGGTGAGACAATTGCATTGGGAACTTGGAGACAAGAATGTTGCAATTATACATTTGACTTTGGTTCCTTATTTGGCAGCAGCAGGAGAGTTGAAAACAAAACCTACGCAGCATTCGGTTAAATTTTTGATGCAGAGTGGCGTGCAACCCGATGTTTTGGTTTGCAGAACCGATAGAAAATTGTCTAAAGCATTGAAAAATAAAATTGCATTATTCACCAATGTTCAGCTAGGTGGTGTGATTGAATCTATCGATGCCGAAACTATCTATGATGTTCCTTTGCTGATGCAAGAGGAAAAGTTGGACATATTTGTATTGGATAAATTAGACTTGCCTAAAGGTAAAAAACCGGAACTCAAAGAATGGAAAGCCTTTCTTAAAAAGTTCAAAAACCCGAAAGATACAATTAGGATTGGTCTGGTGGGAAAATATGTAGAATTGCATGATGCTTATAAATCCATTCACGAATCATTGATTCATGGAGCCACACACAATCAATTAAAATTGGAAGTGAGTTGGATTCATTCCGAGAAATTGAATGCGGAAGAGATAAAAGCAGTATTAGATAGAGTGGATGGAATCATTGTAGCCCCCGGCTTTGGAAGTAGGGGAGTTGATGGAAAAATTACGGCACTTCAATATGCCAGAGAACATAAAAAACCATTGTTTGGCATTTGTTTCGGCATGCAGATTGCCGCTATTGAATTTGCCCGAAATGTATTGGGTTTGAAAACAGCAGATTCAACTGAACTTAATCCGAAAACCAAGCATCCTGTGATTAGTCTTTTAGAAAATCAAAAATTGGATTTATTAGGAGGAACCATGCGTTTAGGCAAACAAACCTGTGAACTAAAACAAGATTCCAAGTCGGCGAAAATTTATAAAACAAAAACCGTTGACGAACGCCATAGACATCGTTATGAGTTCAACGATAAATATATCAAAGACTTTGAAAAAAACGGAATGAAAATAGCAGGAAGAGATGTTAAAACAAATTTGGTAGAGATTCTTGAATTGGAAAATCATCCTTGGTTTATCACCACACAATTTCATCCGGAATATAAAAGTACTGTTTTGAATCCGCATCCGCTTTTTGTTGATTTTATCAAAACGGCTTACCAATTAAAAACAAAAAAACAAAATGGCTAAAAAACAAAAAAAACCGATAAAAAAACAAGCAAAGAATAAGCCTAAGAAAATATTCAACACGCGTTTTTTTATCACATATACGCTACTTTTCTTGTCAACCTATATGTTATCTAAAAGTTGCCAAAGGCAAAAACAAGAACAAGAAAAGGCAAAAAAAGAACAAATGCTTAAAGACTCCATTCAGCGAGTCAAAGCAGATTCCATTCAAAAGTCTTTGACCATTCTTAAAGATTCAACCGGTTTGGCTAAAGCTGAAGAGTTGATAGGAGATTTTTCTTATAATCTAAAACTTGATTCTACAGACACAAGTGCCGATGTGGTGTTTGAAAATAAACTGTTTAAAGCTGTAATTGCCAAAAAGGGAGGCTATTTCAAATCTTTCGAGCTTAAAAAATATAAGACTTTTGATTCGATGCCTTTGCTTTTAGTGAAAGAAAATGCACAATTCAATTTAAAACTTAAAACCAAGAAGGGTCAAGAAATCAATACAAAAGATTTTGATTTTCATCCAAGTGTTTCAAAAGATGGCGAATCAACTCGTATTTCAATGAAAATGTATGCAGGAGCAGATAAGTATTTGGAGTATGAATATGTCTTCAAACCGGATGACTATATGTTTGATTTCAATATTCGTTCCAAAAACTTGGATGATGCGTTGCAGGCGGGAGACATCCCATTGCATTGGGAATTGAAAGCATTCAGAAATGAAAAATCGGTTAAGTTTGAAAACCGATATGTAAGTACAAAATTTGAATATGAAGATGGAAAAGATGACTATTTGAATGAAATGAAAGAACTGGCGGAAGATGAAGCCGTTGATGTGAATTGGATTGATTTCAAACAGCATTTCTTTTCTACTTTCTTGATTTCAGAGCAAAAGGCTTTTGAAAAAGTGAAATTTAAGCAAAAGAATTTAGCAAAGTCTGGAGAAGATACACTGAAATTTACGAAGCAATTTTTTACGGATACGACACTAAAGTCCGATGGAGGCAATTTATCTTACCAAATGAAAATGTTTTATGGTCCGAATGATTATAAGCTTTTGAAAAGCTATGATATGGGGATTGAAAGAGTCGTTCCTTTGGGTTGGGGAATCTTTGGATGGGTCAACAAGTGGTTTTTCTTGCCTTTATTTGCATTTTTGAGTGGCATTTTTTCAAATTATGGCGTTGTAATTATTCTGATGACTGTTATTATTAGATTGGTGGTTTCTCCATTGACTTACAAAACTTATGTCTCACAGGCAAAAAATAAGATTTTGAAACCGGAAATTGAAGAAATTGCAAAAAAATATAAAAATGATCCGACAAAACGTCAGAAAGAAACCATGGCATTGCAATCTAAAGCAGGGGTGAGCCCTCTGGCAGGGTGTCTTCCGTCATTGATATTTCTTCCGATATTTTATGCATTATTCAGATTTTTTCCGGCAGCACTCGGCTTACGGCAAAAAGGGTTTCTGTGGGCTGAAGATTTATCGGCTTATGAATCCATAGCACATTTACCGTTTAAAATACCCATGTATGGAGAACATGTGAGTTTGTTTGCTTTATTGGCGTCTATCACGATGTTTATCTATATGAAAATGAACATGTCAAATCAAACTTCCATGCCAACACAAGAAGGTATGCCTGATATGCAAAAAATGATGAAATGGATGATCTATCTTTCTCCGGTGATGATGTTGGCGTTCTTTAATTCTTATGCCAGTGGTTTGAGTTTATATTATTTTATCTCCAACCTGATGACCATTATTATTTTGGTTGTCATCAAGAAATATGTTATTGATGAAGATAAGATTAAGTCGGTGATAGAAGAAAATAAATTAAAGCCTAAGAAACAGGGAAGATTTGCCAGAAAAATGGCAGAGATGATGGAAAAGGCAGAAGAACAAAAAAGATTGCAAGAGCAAATGAAGAAGAATAAACCGAGAAAGAAATAGAATTTAAAATTTTCGAATAAAAAAATCCCGCCAAGCATGGCGGGATTTTTTTATAATTGATTTGATGAAAAATTATTTTTGAGATTTGAGTTCTAAAAACAAGTCTTTCATTTTTTTGAATTTATCTTTCATTTCCAATTCGTTGTAGATGGTCTTCAACATAGAAACAACTTCCATATCTTTCGGAGCCATTTGAAGCGCCTTTTCCAGAATAGGATAAACTTTTTTGTATAAATCCAGTTGTTGTTTTTTGTATTTATTGAAAAGATTGTCGTTCATCATTACCTTGTCCGTATTCATCTTTTTGGTCAATTCTTTTTCCGGAGCCAAAACAATATAAGCAAGTCCTTTGTAAGCATCGGCATATTTCGGGTCGAGTTCAATGGTTTTTTCATAATATTTTTTTGCTTCGCTGTATTTGTTTAGCTGGTAGTATGCAGTTGCCAAGTTAAAATTAAAAATTTTATTGTTGGGTTCTTTTTCAACGGCTTTTTGCATGGCTTGAGCAAATTTTACGTTATCTCCTTTTTTCAAATAATAGTTTCCTTCTCCTATGATTAGATCAATGTTATCGGGATCCTCTTTTTTAGCTTCTTCAATAAATTTGATGGCATCGTCTTCTTTGTTTGTTTTGTTATAGATATAAAGAATGTTGGCAATGATATCAGATCGCTTACTTTCGGATTGTTTTTTGGCAAAGTTGGTATGTGTACCGGCTTTAACAGATAGTTTTGCCATACTTTCATTGCTAAAAGTTTCCTCTTTTCCGGTTTCTTTATTGGTGGCAACGTAATAGTCATTTTGACCGGTATAGCCGCTTTTATACATTTTTTGCATAATAGGCAAAGCTTTGTCATAGTCTTTTCCAAGAAGGTATGAAATTCCGGCGTTGTACAGATAGTCTTCACTATTAGATGCTTGATAGGCTAGATCAAATGCCGCTCCTGCAGCAGCATACTTTTTATTTTTATAAAAAGCGGTTCCTTTTTTAAGCACGCCATTAACAATATTGGCAATAGCCTGATCTGCTTTTTCGGAATATTTATCCTTTCCGGTTTCTTTTTCAAGAGCTTTTAAAGCTTTAAAGGCATTAACGGCGGTGGTATAATCGGCCATATTTCCCAAACCGGATTTTGCATAAATCTCTCCCTTGGCAAAAAGAATTCTTGCTTTGGTTTTGTTGTCAGCTTGATCTTTTAGCTTACAAGCTTGATCAATCATATCTTTGGCTTCGGAAATTTGTTCTTTTTTGAGTAATTTCTCAGCTGATTTGACTTCTTTCTTTTGAGCATAAACTGAAATGCTTAAGAATGTAATTACGAGTAATACTAATTTTTTCATTTGTTTTTCTATTGTTTTTAGTTATTATTTTCTTTGTTTAAATCTTGATTTTCATTTTGTTCTGAGGCATCACTATTGTTTTCTTCGGGAACTTCATCTTCATTGTGCATTACTTTTGCCACAGCGGCAATTTCATCGTTTTCTTTGATATTAATCAATTTTACGCCTTGTGTTGCACGTCCCATAACTCTTAAATCTGCAATCGGCATTCTGATGGTCAATCCTTTTTTGGTAATAATCATCAAGTCGTCATCGTCCGTGACACTTTTGATTGCTACCAGTTTTCCGGTTTTTTCGGTGATATTAATGGTTTTAACGCCTTTTCCGCCTCGGTTGGTAACTCGGTATGAATCTATGTCAGAACGTTTGCCATATCCTTTCTCCGACACAACCAGAATATTTTGCATCATATCACTTACAGAAATCATGCCAATCACTTCGTCTTGTTCGTCTGCTAGCCTAATTCCACGGACTCCGCTTGCCGTACGCCCCATCGGTCTGGTCTTTTCTTCTTCAAAACGAATGGCTTTTCCTGATTTTGCCGCCAGCATAATCTGTCCGTTGCCATCGGTGAGTTTAGCATCGAGCAATTCGTCTTCTTCTCTGATGGTGATGGCAGCAATACCATTTTGTCTCGGGCGAGAATATTGTTCCAAAGATGTCTTTTTAACAACACCGTTTTTGGTGACCATCACAACATAGTGGGAATTGATATAATCTTGGTCTTTCAGGTCTTTTGTGTTTAAAAATGCTTTGACCTTATCATCGGATTCAATATTTATCAAATTTTGGATGGCTCTTCCTTTTGAAACTTTGCTTCCTTCCGGCACATCGAATACTCGCATCCAAAATACTTTTCCTTTTTGGGTGAAAAACAACAGATATTCGTGGTTGGTTGCCACAAAAATATGTTCTAAGAAATCTTCTGTTCTGGTTGCAACACCTTTTTGTCCGGTGCCACCGCGTTTCTGAGATTTATATTCGGAAAGCAATGTTCTTTTGATGTATCCGGCGTGAGAAATTGTGATGACAACCTTGTGATCCGGGATTAAATCTTCTATACTCACATCGCCACCGGCAAAATTGATATCGGTTCTGCGTTCATCACCGAATTTTTCTTTGATTTCAATCAATTCGTTTTTGATGATTTCCATTCTGCGTTCTTTTTTGTCCAGAATATCCTTCAAGTCGGCAATAGTTTTCATCAAGGTATCGTATTCCGCACGCAATTTTTCTTGTTCCAAACCGGTGAGTTGTCTCAAACGCATCTCCACGATGGCTTTGGCTTGGATTTCGCTTAATTCGAATCTGGCACGAAGGTTTGCTTTGGCTTCATCTGCATTTTTTGAAGCACGGATAATGGCAATCACTTCATCTATATTGTCAGAAGCAATGATTAAACCTTCCAAAATATGCGCTCTTTCTTCAGCTTTTCTCAAATCATATTGTGTTCTCCTTGTAACGACATCGTGTCTGTGTTCCACAAATTCGCTGAGCATGTCCTTGAGATTTAAAAGCATCGGGCGTCCTTTTACCAGAGCTATGTTGTTGACGCTGAAAGTGGACTGGAGCGCTGTATATTTATAGAGTTTATTTAGAACCACATTAGGAATGGCATCTCTTTTTAAATAGTAGACAATTCTCATTCCTTTTCGGTCGGATTCATCACGAATATCGGCAATTCCTTCTAATTTTTTATCATTTACCAAATCTGCTGTTTTTTTGATCATATCAGCTTTGTTGACTTGGTATGGAATTTCCGTAACAATAATGGCTTCTCGTCCTTTGATTTCCTCAAAAGTAGTTTTGCCTCTGAGCACAATTCTTCCTCTTCCGGTCATAAAAGCATCTTTCACACCTTGATAGCCATAGATTGTGCCGCCTGTGGGAAAGTCAGGAGCTTTGATATATTGCATCAGAGACTCGATTTCTATCTCCGGATTATCAATCAGTGCAATGGTTCCGTCAATTACTTCAGAAAGATTATGCGGTGGCATATTGGTTGCCATACCCACGGCAATACCGGAAGCACCATTCACAAGTAGTGCCGGAATTTTGGCAGGAAGTACGGTTGGTTCCTGTAAAGTGTCATCAAAGTTATTGGCAAAATCTACGGTTTCTTTGTCTATATCTGACAACATGGCTTCAGAAATTTTGCGCATTCTTACTTCTGTATAACGCATGGCTGCAGCACTGTCTCCGTCAACAGAACCAAAGTTTCCTTGTCCGTCAACCAGTTGGTATCGCATGCTCCATTCTTGTGCCATTCTCACCATGGCTTCATAGACAGAACTATCACCGTGCGGGTGGTATTTACCTAAAACCTCTCCGACAATTCTAGCCGATTTTTTATAGGATTTGTTCGATGCCAGACCCAAGTCATGCATTCCATATAACACGCGGCGATGGACGGGTTTAAGTCCATCTCTCACATCGGGTAGTGCCCGAGAAACAATAACCGACATAGAATAGTCTATGTAGGACGATTTCATTTCATCTTCGATGTTAATAGGAATTATTCTTTCTTCGTTATTCATAAAAATATTATTATAAAAAATTTTAAGTTGCAAGA
The DNA here is from genome assembly GCA_964489245.1 of uncultured Flavobacteriaceae bacterium. GTDB lineage: Bacteria > Bacteroidota > Bacteroidia > Flavobacteriales > Flavobacteriaceae > CAZAXU01. The sequence goes on along the minus strand of CAZAXU010000033.1, from coordinate 15,703 downwards.
TACAATTTTTATATAAAATAACATACAATTTTATCCGAAAAATATGCTTTTTCCTTTCATATTTTTGTGTCATTTATTGCAAGAGAATCATTCTTTTCAAACAGAATAACTAAGAGCTAAAAAATCAACATAATCAATTGATTATGTGGTAGATAATAAAATAATCTAAAGTTTCTGTATTAGGAATTGACTGAGTCTGATTTGTATTTGTTCGTTAATAATTTCATAAATGACGATTCATATCGTTTCATTTTTATATTTTTACCTCGTTAAAATTGATTTATGAGCATAAGATTTTTCAGTGTTTTATATGTATTTTTTATTTTCAGTCTTGCCAATGCACAAGATGATGAGACTTATTTTGGTGGTACGCTGATTAATTCCAAGACACAACAACCCATATATGGCGCAAACATAATTAACCTGACTTCTTTGAAAGGGAGTTCGTCAAATGAACAAGGAATGTTCAGTATAATAGCAAAACCTAAAGATTCCATTATGATTTCATTTATGGGCTTGAAAACGGTGAATGTGAAAGTTACGGAGAACAATATTCACAAGCATCAAACCATCTATATGGTAGAAAAACCATTTGTGCTCGATGAAGTAATTGTTACTTCGGATCGTTTAACGGGAAGTCTTCCGGTTGATGTTAATTTGATTCCTATCAGAAAGCCTATAGATATTAGCCCGAAGCTGGTTGCTATGTTTGGCAATCCGAAGCCTAATGCCTTGAGTCGATTAAATGATATTCTGGGAAACATTATGAACCCGGTAGATTTGATTTACAATATTTTCAGTACTAAAGGAAAGGACATCAGGCGTTTAAGAAGATTGAAAGAGGAAGATAAAGTTCGAGAAATTTTAGCCAACCGTTTTGACAGAGAAATTCTATCGAGATTGTTGAAGATAGACAAAAAAGATGTTTATTTGACTTTAGAACTCTGTGACTATCCTGAGAAATTTATTAAAAATGCCAATGACCTACAAATTTTAGAAGCTATTTTAAACTGTTATAATAAGTACAATTATTATTTTGACGAGAAAGACAAAAGGAGAAGATAATAAAGCAAACAGCCGAATGCAAAATTTTGTATTCGGCTGTTTGTTTAACTAAAATTTGATGACTATTCTTCAGATATATCTTTGGTTGCATTGAAAATAATTCTTAGCAATTTCACCAAAGATTCTTCGATATCTTTGGTTTCCAAGAGCAGACTCAAATAGAGTCTGGAATTTTTAGATGAACTTTTATCTTTCTGAATACGAATCACTTGCTTGTCAATTGTTTCTTCAATAGCTTTGTCTAAATTGCTTGATTTGTAAATTACTTTGAGTTTGTGTAAATCTCTATTTTCCAAAGCGGTTTGAAGTTCATTTAATAAGAGTACCATTTCATTTTTCAAGATATCCAGGTCACTGATTTGTCCTTTACTCAAAGGACTATGGGTGTTGTCCACATATTCTTTACTGATTTTGGAAATGAAATGCATAGACTGAATCAAGTCTTGAATTTTATCCAAAAGCTTGATGTAGTTTTTACTGATTACAATATCTTGTTTATCATAAGATTTGATTACGTAATAGAGTTTGTCTCGCAACTTATTTCCTTGTCTGTAAAGTTTTTTGACGTGTTTGTCATTGGTTTTTAACAAATCCAAGTCATAAGCTTTCAGTCCGTCGATAGTATTGGAATATAAGGCATTGATATTCACGATAACTTTGTTGATATTTTTCAAGCTTTCCGTGATTAATACTTCAGTTGATTTGGTTTCATTTTCTTTATCGCCGTTCACTTCGAATATTTCTTCTTTGTCAGCATTGACTTCTTCGCGATGTTTCATTTGAGTGCGATACAGCATGTATAGTTCCGCAACAAACATTGCAATGGCGAGATAGAATCCGAATTTATAAATCAAGCTGGCCAAAATAAATGCGATTGTAAAAGCAAAGAAGGCTGTCATAAACCATCCTGCAATTACATTCAATACACCGGCTATACGATATACGGCACTTTCTCGTCCCCAAGCTCTGTCTGCCAACGAAGCACCCATGGCGACCATGAAAGTTACGTAGGTGGTTGACAAGGGCAAATGCATGGAAGTTGCAATAGATATAAGAATGGCGGCAACCAACAGGTTCACCGATGCACGAATCAGGTCAAATTCAGGCACATCTTCTGTCGGTTGTACTGCAATGGCAGGTGTTCTAAAGCGAGAGTTTATCCATTCTTGTGTAGGTTTGGGAATGAAAAAATCAAAACCTTTGTTGGTCCACATAGCAGCTTTTACAACGGCACGAGATACGGGATTGGCTTGAAATTTTTCTTCTTTATCTCCTTGAGCAGAAAGGTCTATGGCTGTTTTGGCAACTTTTTTAGCTTTACTTGATGTCCATAATGTGATAACCATAATTAATCCGGCTCCAATCAAAAAGATAATAGGTGTGGGCACTTTTTTTCCTAGAACGGTCATCATAAATTCAGTGGCAGGTTGTCCGGATGCTGCCCAAGCTTCATACGAGTTATATCCTGCAATCGGAACACCGATGAAGTTCACCAAGTCGTTTCCTGCAAATGCCAGAGCCAGAGAGAAGGTTCCCAAGAGAATGATAAATTTTAATATATTGATATGAAATACTTTTATAAGAAGATAAGAAACCACGGTCCAAAGCAATAAACTGGACAATATGATGTTTAGGGTATGCTCGTGTAAAAAACCTTTGATTTGTCCGTAATAGTCTGTTCCCTTCAATCCTTTTAAGATGATGAAGTAGGTGATGGCAGCAATGGAAATCCCCCCGAAAATGGCGGTGGAAATTGCGCGTCTTTTCACATCATATTGAAAAGAAAAGACCAAACGAGACAGGTATTGCACAATTGCTCCTACTGAAAAAGCGATGACCACCGAGAGTAAGATACCCGAGATAATTTTAAGTGCACTGGAAGAGTTGATATAGAGTGCAACATCTCCGATATCGGCACTTTTTCCAATGGTTTTCCAGAGCCCTATGGCAACAGCTGCTCCCAAAAGGTCAAATACGATAGAAACAGTAGTGGAAGTTGGCATGCCAAGACTGTTAAAAATATCCAAAAGAAGGATATCTGCCAACATTACCGCTAAAAACACAACCATAATGTCGTTGAAAGAGAACATGCCGGGATTGAAAATTCCTTTTCGAGCCACTTCCATCATGCCGCTGGAGAATACGGCTCCTATAAATATTCCCAAGCTGGCAACAATCATAATGGTTTTGAAATTAAAGGCTTTTGAACCCAAGGCGGAATTCAAAAAATTGATGGCATCATTGCTGACACCGACAATCAGGTCAATCACTGCAAGAATGAGAAGGATGACAATTAAGACTAAAAATAAGTTTTCCATAGTTTTGAGTAAAAATATTTTGCTAGTCAAATTTAAAAAAAAATACTACTTAAGCACTATGGTTTAATAATTTAACGATTTATTTACATTGCCTGACATAAGTCATAAATTTTTCAGTAGGGAAGCCCATAATATTAAAATAAGAACCTTTGATTTTTTTTATACCAATCAGCCCAATCCATTCTTGAATACCGTAGGCTCCGGCTTTATCCATAGGTTTATAAGTATCGACATAATAGTTTATTTCTTCCGGACTTAATTTTTTGAAATATACTTTGGATATATCTGAAAAACTGCAAGAATTGTTTTTGGTTCTCAGACATACTCCTGTGATAACCTTATGTTTTTTTCCTGACAATTTTTGAAGCATTTTTCTGGCTTGCGTTTTATTCCTTGGTTTTTCAAGAATTTCTTTTTCCAGTATTACAAGCGTATCTGCGGTGATAAGCAGTTCTTCCGGTTGAATCTTGGAATAGGCTTTTGATTTTTGTAACGCCAAAAATTCGGGAATTTCGGCAATGGGAATATTTTTTGGATATTTTTCTTCGAAATTGATTTTGACAATCCGGAATTTTATATCCATTTTCTCCAATAATTCTTTTCTTCTGGGGGATTGACTTCCCAGTAGGATTTTATATTTCAGGTTTTTCATAACAATATACTTATAATTCCTAAAAGCATAATATATTTAATCATTTTTGAAGCTTTAGCGGTTTTATTGGAGTTGATCAAATGATAGACATAAGCTAGGGGAATCACTGTTGTGGGGACGAGATAAATTATTCTGATGATAATCAAATCTTTGGTGTAATAGAAAAATATTGACAGATAAGCCAATATAATGATTATCAGCGCAATATGAGTATGCTTGGTACTGAGAACAGGCAAGGTTTGATAACCGAACAGCTTGTCGCCGTCCACATCCTCGATATCTTTGACAATTTCTCTAATCAAATTTAGAAAAAACGCCATTACAGCATAGAAATTGATGGTCTCGATATGTGAAGCATATTTATGAATAATAAAAAAATCTGCGGGTAGTGCAATCACGTAGGCAATCAAAAAACTGACGACAATATTTCCGATAAGCGGAAGTTTTTTTAAGAAGTAGTTATAAAGACTGAGCAATACGGGAATCACCAACCATTCTCTGAAATTGATACCCATTTTGAAAGAAAGATAATATCCCAGTATGAGTCCAAAACCGTATAACACATAAACAACAGATTCATATTTTTTGGGTTTACTGTCGGGTAATTTAGATTTCTTGTTATGACGGTCGAGCTCAAAATCAAGTATATTATTTTGCAGGTTTCCGGCAGCTGCAAAAAAAGCAAAAACAAGGTTAAACAGGAAGTAGTTTAATATTTCTTCTGAGTGGTAATAATATCTAATCCACAATAAAACCTGTAGAAGAAGAAAAATAAGAATGTTTTTATAACGAACCAAGTGAAATAAATCAATTGGCAGCTGTTTGGTTGTTTTCTTCATCAAAATTCCATTTATTTTGTACTCTGAGCACTTGTTCAATTACATCTCTGACACAGGTTTCTCCACCGTTTTTCGGTGAGATATAATCAACTGTATCGATTACTTCTTGAACGGCATCTTTTGGTGCCGTAGACAACCCGACCCTCTTCAAAATGGGTAAATCCGGAATATCATCGCCCATATAGAGCACTTCTTCCGTTTTGAGATTATATTTTTTCATAAACCTCAAAAATGTAGGAAGCTTGTTGTCTGTTTTGAGATAAATATCGGCAATGTCTAAATATTTGAGTCGTTTGATTATGTTTTCATCTTTTACGCCGGAGATTATAGCCACTCTAAATCCTTTTTTTACGGCTGTTTTTATGGCAAATCCGTCTTTGGTCAGCATGGTTCTGATTAAATCACCTTCAGAGTTGATATGCACCTTGCCATCTGTCAGCACACCATCAATGTCAAATATAAAAGTGCTGATATGTTTGAGTTTTTTCTTGTAGGAGTTTTCCAGATTATTTTTTTTCATCCGCTATGATTTTCTTATTTGTATGATACGAGCTTAAGATCGATTCGCTGAGCAATTTATAAATTTCTTTTTGATTTTTATCTTGTAAAAATTCCAAATGTTGTTGTATAATTTTTTGATTTCCTCTTGCCGCAGGACCGGTTTGGGCTTTTTCAGGCGGCAGCACTGTTATTTTTTGAGTTACTTCTTGAATCAATGGTTTTAATAAATCGAATGACAATGAATTGTCTTTTAATATTTTATTTGCTTGAACATATAGATGGTTGACAAAATTTGCCACAAATACACCGGCTATATGCAAGGCTTTGCGCTGTTTGGAGTCAAGGTGCAGAACTTTGTCAGAGACGAGTTTTCCTAAATTTTCCAACAAATTCAAATCTTGTTTATTGTTGGCTTCAATCAGTATGGGAATTTCTTTAAAATCCATTCTTTTTTTCGCTTTGCTAAAAGTTTGAAATGGATAAAAAACGCCTTTTCGTTTGACTTGCAAAGCATCTATCGATACACTACCTGAGGTATGAACAACCAGCGAAGATAAGTGAGATAGTTGTTTCGAAAAATTTGAAATAGCATCGTCCGTAATGGAAATAATGATGATATCAACGGATTTTAATTTTGAAAGATCATCTATGATTTCAATAGAATTTTCAAAGGTTGACAAAGCCTTGATGTGTCTATTATACATTTGTTGTATATGTACTTCAGGACGTGCTGAAAGAACTCTTGCCAAATGAGTGGCTACATTGCCGGCGCCGAGTATTGATATGTTTAATATTTTTTTCAAATTTTTATTTTAGGGTTTTAATCATGGTTTTTTTCTGTTTTCAAAGCTTTTTCTCTGCAATTTGTTTTGTGCACAGGCATTATTTTGTGGTTTTTACTCAATCAGGATTCTAATATTCAAAAAGCATCTGCACTTTTTCCAAGCTTTCTTTTGAACCTACAAAGGTCAGAATATCACCGATTCTCAATTGCGTATATCCGTGGGTGATTACGGTGTTACCTTTCCGTTTCAAAGACAAGATAATCACATCTTGAGGCAAATGCAAATCTCGAATACGCAAACCAAATAGATCTGAATTGCGAACCTCAACATCAATGGTATCTTGATTTTCATCAAATCCGAGTAGGATATTGGTGGCTTCCGGAGCACGAACCAAGTGGTCAAGCAAATTGACCATGGCAGCAGTAGGCTCGATAACTTTTATGCCAATCTCTCTATATTTTTGAGCGAATGAACCACTTTCCAATCTTGCTATTATATTAGGAGAACCTATGGTTTCATAAATCCATTCTGCTATTTCAAAATTGCGTTCATCGTCAGGATATAGCAGAATTACACTATCGGGGTTTCCTAAATCCAATTTGGAAATATTGTCTTTATTGTATTCGGTTACGCGTAAAATTTCAATATCTTCAATACTTGAATTGCTTTGGGTGGTGATGATTTTCACTTTCCAATCTTGTTGTTTCAATAGTCGGGCTAAAGCCAATGAGGTGCTTTCCAAGCTGAAAATTACGGCATAATGTTGTGTGCTTGTGATTTTGTAGTCTTGTTTTTGATGTGCTTCACCTATATATTTTATTGCCCATTTAAACAATGGTGGTCCTACGATTTGATTGATAACAATGATGGCAATGATAATGGTTTCAAATTCATGTCCCCACCCCGGAAATGCATTTGAAATCAGGGTGGTCAAACCAATGGCAACTCCGGCTTGTGTCACATAGGGCATCCAAGAAATAACATAGAATTTTGAAGGTTCTTTAGCACCCCAAACTCCAACAAAACCGCCAATGACCAGTGTGATAATTCTGAGAATAAACAAAATAAGAGCAATTTCAATCACATTGACAAGCGTTTGCAAGGAAAGTGAAGCACCGGTAAGCGTAAAGAAAATGATGTATATGTAAGGACTTATTTTTTCTACGATTTGTTCGAACTCATGATTAAATTTTGAATAGTTTGTGATATAAAAACTAGCTAGGATGGCAATCAGCAGTGGTTCCAGTTCAAAATGCAGATGATATTGCAGGGCAAAATCTTTTACGCTGTGATTCAGCAGGTAAATTCCGTAGCCTAACAATACAATAAGTCCGCCTTTTATATAGAATGACAGATTGGTTCTTAGAATAAGTTCTAAAAATTTTCCAAACACATAGCCTAAGATAAATGAGGCTGCCAGTTCCAGCAACAAGACAAACAAAAACATCAGGTTTATTTCGTCTCCGTTGATGATTGTTTTGACCAAAGCAAAAACAATTGCAAACAAGATGATTACTAAAACATCGATGACCACAGTCACTCCCATTGCTGTTTTCACAAAAGGACCTCGTGCTCTCATTTCATTGATTACGGCAATGGCAGATGATGGAGAACGCGCCACAAAAATTGTGGCAAACAGAAGTGATATTCCCCATTTGATATTGGTGTTCATTCCTGTCATAAAAGGAATGTATGAGGCAATGAAATAAATAAAAATACTGCTCAAGACAAAGGTGACAAGCAATTGAGCAATGGTCATCCATTTGATGCTTTTCAGACGACTGCGCAAATCTTCCAGATGCAATTCTGCTCCTGCCGAAAATGCAATGATTGCCAAAGAAATCTCGTTTAAAAAATTGAGTTTTGGCAAGGCTTCTTCAGAAATAAAACTCAACAGAGATGATCCGGCAACGATTCCGGTCAGAATCATGCCGGTGATTAGCGGGAAATGTATTTTTTGTTGCAGAAAAACAGCTATTTCATAAGCGGCAATAGCCACGATGAAAAAACCGACTAAATATGTTATCAATTCTTGCTCTATCATAACTGTCTTTGACCTAAATATCCAATCCGAATCTGTCTTTTAAATATTCCAAATCGGGATTTTTCTCGACTAATTTTTTGAATTTATCAGCTTTTGAATAAACAAAATCTTTTTCTTTTTCCGCATTGATTTCAATGATGAAATCTATATCATAATTGTTCAAATTTCTACGCAAAAACTTGAGAATTTTTTCTTTATTTCTTTCCAGTTCTCTCTTAAGAGGTTCACTGGTCAATACCAATTTTATTTTTGAGCCTTCAAGTTTTGGGTTGCGGTCTATGGTGAGAATGGAAAGTAAATTTTTTTCTTTGTTTTTTCTCAGCTTTTCGATATACTGTTTCCAAAGTTTTTCAAAGGTCTCAAAATCAAATTCGTCCGTAGGGAGTTCCATGCCTTGCCTTTGCTTGTTTTGTTCAAAAATTTCGGCTTTCTTTTTTCTTAAACCTGCAAGAGATAAACCCGATGTTTTTTGAGAGGATGTCATTTTGGGAATTGTTGTTGCGGGTCTTGGTGGTGTTTTGGGTGCAGAAGGTTTTGCTTCATGTTTTGTCGCAGGAACTTCTTCAAGTTTTTTGTCTTTTGTTTCTTTGATTTCTTCAACGATTTGAGTCGTATGCCTGAAAAGCGATGCCGGAAGAATATCAGCTATTTTTTTTTTAGCTTCGTCTGTATGCAGAGAAGCGAGTTTCATCAGTGTGAGTTCAACCAGCAACTGCGGATTCTTACTCATCTTATAGTTGATATCAGTTTCTGTGGCGAGTTCCATTGCTCTGATCAAAAGTCGTAAGTCCATTTTTTTAGACTGAACAGCATATTTTTCTCTTATGCTTGTGCTCACTTCTAACAGATCCAGTGTTTTGGAATCTTTTGCCACCAACAAATCTCTAAAGTGGCTTCCGAGACCGGATATGAGTTGATGCGCATCAAAACCTTGTTGAAGCAAGGAATTGAAATAGTTCAAAATAGTAGGGATATCGTTTTGAAGCATCAGGTCAACCATTTCAAAATAAGAGTCGTAATCAAGAATATTCATGCTTTCCGAAACCATTTTTCTTGTGATTTTTCCATCGGAATAGCTGGCGATTTTGTCAAACAGAGAGAGCGCATCGCGCAACGCACCATCTGCTTTTTGTGCAATGAGATAGAGTGCTTCTTCTTCTGCTTCCAAGTTTTCTTTTTCGGCGATATTTTTCAAATGTTCTTTGATATCAAATGCGCTGATTCTCTTGAAATCATAGATTTGACAACGAGAGAGAATGGTTGGTATGATTTTGTGCTTTTCTGTGGTTGCCAAAATGAAAATGGCGTGCGCAGGTGGCTCTTCCAAAGTTTTCAAAAAAGCATTAAAAGCTTGTGTTGAAAGCATATGCACCTCGTCAATGATATAGACTTTATATTTTCCGGTCTGAGGTGGAATTCTGACTTGTTCAATCAGCGTTCTGATATCATCAACAGAATTATTTGAAGCTGCATCTAATTCGAAAATATTAAAAGCAAAATCTTCTTCTTCTGACAATCCCTCGAATTTATTGATTTCTCGTGCCAAAATTCGGGCGCAAGTGGTTTTTCCAACCCCACGCGGACCGGTGAACAACAAAGCTTGTGCCAAATGATCTTTGGCAATGGCATTCTTGAGCGTATTGGTAACCGCTTGCTGTCCAACAACTTCTTCAAATATTTTCGGTCTGTATTTTAAGGCTGAAACAATATAGTTCATAAATAGTCTAATTATGGCAAATATAATTCATTTTTTTGATAGTTTTGTATCAAAAATAACGATTAAATATAAAAACATATGAAAGCAAAAGTTGCCGTAACCACAAATAGAAAAGGAGATAAGCTCACCGAACATGCCGGACATGTGCGTTTTTTTAAAATTTATGAAATCGATGAAGAAGAAGGCGTTTTATCTGCCAAAGTCATCAAAGTCGATAAAGAACACGTATTGCACAATCTGTTGCATAGTCCGAATATCAATCTTGAAGAGCATGAAGTTCTAAAAAGTCAGATTCTTTTGACCGGAGGAGTAGGACAGGGGGCTATTCATAAACTGTATCAATTGGGGGTAAGAGCTTATTTGATTGAGGAGAAAAATCCTGATGAAGCTATCAAACAATTGATTGAAGGAACTTTAAAAGCGCTGGATCCTGCATCGTTTCATCACGACCATGATCATAATCATGACCATGGTCACGGTCACGGCCACCATCATCACCATTGATTATGGAAAAGGAGAAAGGCGTCTCGACACAATGAAGCGGAGCCTCACCACTCGACATGACAAACATTAAAAGGAGAAAGAAGCCGGATGACTGGAGACTATGAGTTTAAAGGAAAAAGTTTAAAGTGAAAAATTTGTAAAGATGTGAGTTTAAAGGATGGAAAAGCGGGGGGGGGGGAGCAATGCGCATATAAGTGAAAAGGAAAAAGTGCGGGCTTCAAAAAATTTGTGCATTCGTAGCAACCGCTTGTTGAGTTGGTAATTAAAAACCGAAATTTATTGATTATTATTTTTTCTTTCAAAAATAATCGGATTGTATTTTTTAGGATGTTTTGGGGTGATATTTTTATAGAAATCTTCAATTTTTTTCATATCTTTCTCAAAATCAGAAATATATATAATCTTTCCAACGCCGGCTTCTTTTTTTTGATAGTCCAAATAAGAGAGCAAAATGGGCAGATTGGCTTCTTTGGCAATATGATAGAAACCGAGTTTCCATTTTTTGACAAAACTGCGGGTGCCTTCTGCCGGAACCAAAAGTAAAAGCTCATCTTCTTCTTGCAGCATTTTTACAGAGAGTTTAATCAGGTTATTGTTTTTGGAACGATTTACCCATAGTGCACCAATCCATTTCAGAAACCAACCGACAACGGGCACTTTTTTGAAACTGTCTTTGATAAAATATTTAGGATTATATCCGCCAAGCCATAATCCGGGCATGGCATGAACCAAATCCCAATTGGATGTGTGTGGGGCAGCAATCATCACGGCTTTTTTAAGTCTGTATTCTTCCGGAATATTGATTTTCCACCCGGAGAAAAATTGCATGATTTTGGCAATGTTTTTTTTCATTTTTATTTGTTTTGATTAATCATCGATAAAAAAATCGTTTTTAAACCCGATCAAATACAGTTTTTTTTGCGCTCGCGTAAAAGCTGTGTATAACCAGCGCATTTCTTCTTTGTTTTCAAGGCTCATCATATAAGGTTGTTCGACAAAAATATTGTTCCATTGTCCGCCTTGCGATTTATGACAAGTGATGGCATAGGCAAACTTCACTTGTAGGGCATTGAAATATTTGTTTTCTTTCACCTTTTTATATCTTGCCCATTTTGTTTTCAGATGCGCATAGTCTTCATTCACAGCTTGATAGAGCTTATTGCTTTCTTCGTAGGTCAATGAAGGCGTTTCAGATTGCAGGGTGTCAAGAAGAAGAATGGTTTCAAAAGGCTTTTCATCGGGATAGTCAACCATTCTAACGCGAACTTCAGCAAATCTGAATCCGTAAAGATCTATAAATTTGAATATTTCCAGAATTTCAATCACATCACCGTTGGCAATGAATCCGGCAGAGGAGTTTTTGTCAATCCAGAAATAATTATTTTTGACAACCATCAAAAAATCGCCTACATCCAACTCGTTATCTTTCAACAAAATCTTGTTTCTGATTTGCCGGTTATACAAGTTGGCTCTTTTGTTGGAACGAACAACAATTGCAGTTTCTTCAAAGATATTTCCGCCATAAGCTTCTTGAATGGCATCTTGAATATCGTAGCCGTTATCCAATTTAATAAAATCATCAAAGCCTTGCGTGTTGAATTTGATATCTTTTGTAGATTCTTCTGCAATGCCGTCACGAATTTTTGTTGCGTTGAACAGAATGCCCGAATGCAGGCTTTGCCTGACCACTTCATCCAGCTCAAATTCCACAACCGGATGGTTATATTCATATTCCAAATATTCCTTGTCCAGGGCAGGGCTGAGTTCCATGCCAACAGGAGGCAATTGTGCCGTGTCTCCAACGAGAATCAGCTTGTTTCCGGTGTTTGAATAGACATACTCAATCAAATCGGATAGAAGAGAAACAGTGTCAAAAAGAGAATCCGATTTGTTATTTCCGCTGATCATAGAAGCTTCATCTACAATAAAAACAGTATTGCGTTGCTTGTTTTTTCTCAAAGTAAAGCTCAGCTTTCCGGAGCTGTCGGTTTTTGGATAATACAGGTGTTTATGAATGGTATATGCAGGATATTTGGCATAAGAAGAAATTACTTTTGCCGCTCTTCCTGTGGGTGCCAAGAGTGTATATTTATATTTTGCTTGCCATAAATTCTGAACCAAGGTACTGATAATCGTTGTTTTTCCGGTTCCGGCATAGCCTTTCAGCAAAAAAATGGTCTCGGAGCGCTCAACGATAAAATCTGATATTTTTTGCAATAACAGGTCTTGAGAATCTGTTATTTCATATGAAAATTTATTGCTTAATATTTGGTAAAAATCAGCCTTATTCATGAGTTTGATAAAAATACAAAAATAGGGTATTGATTTGTTTATAAAAAATTTATTCATATTAGATTTTTATTTTATATTTGCGAATATCAATTAAACAAAAAAACATGTTACAAATTATCATTTACCTTGTAGTTATAGCACTAGTTGCAGCTGGATTCTCTTATATTATGGTTAAATCCTTTCCTTTGAAAGCAAAACTTATTCTGAATGGTGTTCTTCTTATTCTTGCCTTGTTTTTAGGATATAAGATATATAATTCCATTTATGATCCTGTGAAGTTTAATAAGGAAAAAGTTGTCAGATATAAAAAAGTTGTTGAAAAACTGAAAGACATTCAAAAGGCGGAAATAGCCCATAAGGCTGTGATAGGAAAGTATGCAGGTAGTTTTGAAAATTTGGTTAAGTTTATAGATACGGCTCAATTTGTAATCACACAACAAAGAGACTCAAGTTATCAAGAATTTGACAAAAACCTAAAAATCGATATCACAAAAGAAGTGGTTGTGATTGATACGCTTGGTTTTGTGCCGGTGAAAGACTCTCTGTTTAAAAACAGCGATAGATATAAAGATTTGAAATGGGTTCCGGTTCCGGGCAAAGAAAAACAAGTTGCTTTTGAGATTGAAGCCAATGATTTGGTGAAGTCTAACGTGAAAATTCCTGTTTTTAGGGTTAGAGTAGACAAAAAAGAAGTTCTGTATGACCAACAACCGGATTTGATCACATTGGAAAAACAAATTCGCAGCACCAAAGAAATCAATGGAGAGTATATTCAAATTGGTTCTCTTGACGAAGTGAACGATTCCGGAAACTGGCCTAAACTATACGATATAGGTGACGAAAAAAAATAAGAATATAGATAAAGATAAAAGAAAATTGTCCATACTTGTCAGCTTGTATGGACTTTCTTTTGTGCTTAAAGATGTTGAAACCAAAACATCCAAGACTTTTGAATATATTTTTGATGCTCTCAACCCTTTTCAGCTGGAACGCAAGTTACGTGAAATTGTTGAAGAAAGACCCGTTTTGCAAAAGCGATTTAACAGCGTGAGGCTTATTCATCATAACAACCTGAATACGCTTGTTCCAAAAGATTTTTTTGATAAAAAACACTTGAAAGACTATCTAAAATTCAACATGCGGTTGTTGCCCAATGACTATGCCAATTATGACGATGTTTCAGATTTGGTCAATGTCTATGTTCCTTATGTCAATATCAACAATGTTTTTTTAGACTATAACAAGTCGGTTAACTATTATCATTCGTCTAGTATATTCATCAAAAAAGTCAATAAAATCAGAAGAAACACAAGTTTTGTAAAATTTTATGATGTTTATCTCAATGTCTATCCGAAAGATTTTCAATTGCTGATTTTCAAAGACGATGAAATCTTGTTGTATAACAATTTTGAAGCGGAAAACACAGACGATTTTCTCTATTATTTCTTCTATGCCTTGGAGCAACTGAAGATTGACAAAGAAAAAACATCGTTCCATATTATGGGCACAACAGCAGATGCTGAAATCATAGAAAACCTAAAAGATTTTCAAAAAGATTGGGAGATTATTCCCGGGAAAACCAATCTTAAATTCAACAATTTCATACTCTAAAAACCTATGAGAATTATTTCAGGAGAATATAAAGGACGAAGAATTGTGGCGCCCAAGAATCTTCCCATTCGCCCGACAACCGATCGAGCCAAAGAATCTCTATTCAATATTCTGAACAATCATTTTCATTTTCCGGAAGTCAGTGTATTAGATCTATATACGGGTAGTGGCAGTATTTCCTATGAATTTGCATCAAGAGGAAGCAAAAGCATTCACGCCGTAGATCAAAACTATCCCGTGATTCGATTTGTGAAGAAAATCACCAAAGATTTTGATTTTCCGATTATTGCCATTAAGAAAGAAGCGCTGAAATTTCTTAGCACTACCAACAATTCATATGACATCATTTTTGCCGATCCGCCCTATGATATAGACAAAGCACAGTTAGACAAACTGATTGAAACGGTTTTTGAGCGCAAACTGCTTTTGGATGATGGTTTTTTGATTGTGGAACATGTCAAAGCATATACTTTTGACACATATGCCAATTTTGATTTCTCTAGAAAATACGGACTGACGGTTTTTAGCTTTTTCAAAAACTGATTCTGTATAAAATATTTGTAATCTTTGTGACACAAAATGCTGATAAATAGTATTTTATGCGTAACTTTTATGACCAATTGTTTTGTAAAAGCCTTTTATTTTTGCAAAAAAAAAAAAGAAACACATATGAAAAAATTTATCTCTAGAATGCTGCTGGGAGAAGTAGTGCAGAAAGTCGAAGTAGATGCGCCTTTTGATGCCGTATTGACATCTTTGGAAAAAGCGGTTAAAGACAATCAGTTCGGCATTCAAACCATTCACGATTTGAAATCGACCTATGCCAAAAAACATCTGAGATTGGATGATGGTTTTGAATATAAAATTGTTCAGATTTGCAATGCCCCGAAATCGCATAAGGCACTGACCGATATGAGCTATGATATGGGCGTGATGATGCCTAAAAGTATTATTGTGGCACGAGAAAATAAAAAAACAACGCTTCGTTATATGAAAATGAAAC
Organism: uncultured Flavobacteriaceae bacterium; assembly: GCA_964489245.1. GTDB lineage: Bacteria > Bacteroidota > Bacteroidia > Flavobacteriales > Flavobacteriaceae > CAZAXU01. Next base: position 372 of record CAZAXU010000033.1, on the reverse strand, counting down.
CTTGGATGGTCAGCATGATGTTTCCTGAGTTGGAAGTAGCAGCACTTTCAAAACATGTAACGGCAACCATGGAAAAAATTGTAAACGATACCATTGCCGGTATAAAAAAAGGCTAGTAGGTGAGCGAGTGTTTTTTTCGTTTTGTCTTGCTATAAAAACATAGTTTTTTTTATTCTAATCTGTATCCCACAACGGGATTGCATGTTTATAGCTATGATGACACGAACCCCGGATGCGACCCCGAAGGGGTCGTATGTGTTTTTGTGATTTGTGTTTTCTATAAACATTTGACCCCTTTGGGGTCGCTTTTTCATAATTTTTTTGTTTTTATAAAGTTAGGTTTCTTGAAATTCTTACATGTTTTTCTTCTTA